>NZ_JAYGIF010000163.1:0-24990 GCF_034931345.1 Pseudanabaena sp. CCNP1317
TGGGGCATGGATAAGATCTTTTGTTGAGGAACTTGAGTATCTCATCTCTTGTCCCTTTTATCCCTCTTGTCTCATTTTGAGACTCTATGCCTAGCAACCTTTCTCAGACTTTTCTGCACCACTAAGGCTAAGGTGGTTTAATCCTTACGAAATTAGCCCCGATGAAAAATTTATAGTCATAAGCCATGGATCGACAAAAATAAAATTATTCAGCCTGCCTGATATGAAGCATTTAAAAACCTTAAATGTTAAAGGTACAATTAAAAATATAGTAATTAGCCCAAATAGCCGTATCCTAATAGTGACATTCTTTAATGTACACAATGTTGGATTTGATATATGGAATTTACCTAGTGGTAAGCATTTAAAGACAACAGTTATAGCTACACATATAATCAAGGATATTATTTATATAAAAATTAGTCCAGATAATCGTTTCTTGGTTGCTAACGTGAGAAGTGGTCACTATGGACACTACTTTTGTATATGGAGTTTACCTGATGGTAATTGTCTAGAAAATTGTTTAGAAGCAAATAATCGAAATTATTCTTCATTCTTGAGTACATCTTTCATAATAAGTCCAAATAATCTCCTATGTCACGGTTACAGCAATGGTAGTGTTTGTTTATACAACATAGAAAACGGCTCATATTCAACACTTAGTGAGCATACAGGTTCTGTTAAATATTTTTACGTCAGTTCAAATAACCGTTTCTTAGCATCTGTTAGTGACAATGATACTATTTGTTTATGGAGTTTACCTGATGGTAAGCATATAACAACTCTTTCAGGGCATACAGGCTCTATTGGATCTTTGGTTATTAGTTCAGATAACCGTGTCCTAGCATCTGGTAGTGACGATAATACTATTCGCCTCTGGAGTTTACCTGATGGTGAACATCTAACAACTCTCTCAGGACATACAGGCTCTATTGGATCTTTGGTTATTAGTTCAGATAACCGTGTCCTAGCTTCTAGTAGTAACGATGGTACTATTCGCCTATGGAACTCACCAACAGATATTCCAATCAATCAATTCACTCCCAGAGATATTATTGAAATCGAACGAAAGTCTAAAGATTCTAGATTAGAAGAAGGCACTCGTAACGTTTTCAAATTCACCCTTGCGCTAATCCGCCTCAGACAAGAATTTGACATCGACATCGAAGACACACCAAATAACATTCCCTATAGCGAATACGATATCGAAATTGAATGATGTTCCATCATTATTGACAAAAAAGAGGGGAAGCAAATTTCAATCTACTTTCCCTCTTTTTCTAGCATCTACCCATCTCAATCAAGCCGCCACAGCATCCAACAAAGAAACCTCTGGCTCAAAACATAGCAACATAATTTGCTCTCGGCGCAAGCCCACCGACTGATAAGTACGCCCATCAGGGTAGCAAAACTCCACCTCAAAAGCATTCCCATCACCCAAAAACTCCACCACAGTACCCACCTGACCATGTTTCAAACCATATTCAGGCAAGTCAACCGTCAAAGCCACAACATCAATTAAATTAATTGTCTTGGGTGTCATAATCCAATTCCTCCCATATCTATAAGGGATAACAAGTCGTCAATTTTGGGATATCTGATTCATATTTAATGATCTAACCAGAATTATCTAGTAAAGTCATAGTACAAGAACAAGCCTTCACAAAGCAAAAACTTGCTCCCATACTTTACTCAATTTAGAACAGTTGAAGCTGTTCTCTTTGTTCATTTACATTCTTCTGTGGAATCACAAGTTGCTTACCTCCTCTTTCTAAAAGCATGAATTCAGACAACGGCTTGAATACTTGCGGTTGCAGAAACTGCAAAAGCCGATCGCCATTCACAGGAATTTCAATCTCAACAGTGCTAACAATCTGCGCGATTTGTTCAAGCCAGTTATCAGCGTCACCTGATACCCAATCCTCAAACTGTCTCGGCAACAATGCTTCGACGATCGCTGTTGATGGTGGTTCCAACTTGGCGACGATAGAATCACGTTGCCAAAATATCTCTCTTGAGTCAGTCAATTCCTTATCATCAAGATTAAGGTCTTGATCGTCATTATCCACAGGTGCTTCGTTAGCAATTACATCAAACAGTTGCTTGAGAAACTCTAACCGATTTGCTTTTTCATGGTATGTCTGAAGTTGATCGAACGGCTGACTGACTCGCTTTTGCAAGATTGGTAGTTCTTGCCGATCGCGTTCGAGAGTTTCTTGGGCAGTAGTCAATTTGGCAGCGATCGCATTCCTCACCACATGCAGAAGAGAACTATGCGGATTGTGGCAATCAACATTAAATTCATAGCCTGAACTAATGCTCATACCAATCGAGCCATTGACCTCAGAGCCAAATCTGCTCAGATATACATTCAGTCCTGCAAATTGTCCAATTTGGATTTGAGTTAACCGATAGCTATCTCTCAGCTTTTGGAATTGTTCAGAAATATGATCGGCTATCAGCACAGCTTTATCCAACATCACACCGCGATCGCTGATGAATTGCTTCAGGTTGGCTTTGGCGACAGTGGCTAGGTCTGTTTGAATATGCTGAATGTTGGCAGGATGGTTGGTATTTACCATATCAGCTAGGTACTGAATCTTGGATTTGTCCCTAAACTGCGTATCGTTATAGGCTTGCAATTGCATTCCTAGTCCTTGCAATTCGGCTTCGAGGGTAGCACGTTCCATAATCAGTGGATCGCCCGATGCGATCGCTTTCATTTGGGCGGCGTTGAGGACAGTCTCATCAATGTCTTCGATAGTGCGATGGGTGCGATCGCCCGATATCTTTATAAAAGGGGTGAAACTTCTAATCAGGTTCCATGATTTGCTGAAGTGATTTGGCGATCGCTGCATATTCTTGAGTGGTGAGACTACCTCGATATGCCACGATACGAGAAATATCGATGGCGCGAACTTGATCCAATAGGGCAATTGATGGTGATTTTAAACCAGCGACACCAGCCGCAAATCGTATATATAAATGGGGATTGATTGCAGCCCATTCTTGTCCTCGATCTGTTGTCATGGGTACAACAAATACTAGTGGAAAGCGAAGTTTCCCTAATCGGCTTGGAAGTCCTACGACAATTGCGGGTCTGTAGCCTTCTTGCTCTCTACCGCTAGGATTTTGGCTAGGAAATTTTACTGTGATGACATCGCCAATTTGTAAAATCTGTTCTGTCATGCGCCGATCTCGATTTTTCCTGTTTCTGCGATGAATTTAATGGATTGCCCTTCTTGGAGTTCTCCTTCTTGCCATTCGTAGGGTTCATAGTTATCCAAACCTGATAGTTCGCTCTCTAACCAATCTTGATCTTCTTGAGTTCGAGGGTTTTCAGTTTGCCATACCAGATAGTTTAAGAAGCTAAGAACTTCTCGTAGTTTATCGTCAGGGATAATCTCTAAGCGTTGTGCTATTTCATTTTTAATTGCGTTCATAGTGCTTTTCCTTATTGAGAATAGAGATTGCTTAAATCTAGTGCTTGTGTGTGATATTGATCGCGTTGGTTGATGAGGGCAATGATGAATGAAGTATCAATGAATATTTTCAAGGTTCTATCATCGTGTATCAAAACTATATTTTTTTACAATCATTAGCCATGAATTGAAATCAACTTGATAAAATCAATTTTTTTGATTTTCGATTGTTTTCTTTTTGATTTTACTCCGCAAAAATCAAAAAAAATATAATCCATTGAATATGACACTAAAAAAGTATCTATTGGCACTTTATAAGTAGAACATTGAAATGTAATAGTATTCGATCTTCCAAATTTTTCAATTAGTTTCAAGAAGCTATCAATATCACCATTTCTGGCAGATTCAAAAAGCTCTATATCTCTATCAATTTTATCTTGGATTAAAAATTTATCTAATTCGCGAAGAGTTATAGGCTTTTTTATAAAATTATTAATTTTTGAATATATGTACAACTGTTTACAATTAGCTAATATGCCGTTTTCGCAAGAATTCAAGTTTAAATAATTGAGTAACTGATATTCAAAATTTAAAACATCAACATACTGACTTTTCAACTCAATTATCAAAACTGGACTATGAGCAGGTTGAAAGTCTTTGATATTATATTTCTGGTATACAACAATATCTAAATTCCTATATTCCACTTTGATTATATAGTTGTCAGTGTTAATCTTAGTAAATTTAAGTAGATATAAGATTAATGCTTGCCTTACTTTTTCTTCTGGGTATAAAACTATTTTTCTTTTTCGGATTACACAGTCTGTGTAACTAACATTATCAATTAAGTATTCATAAATCTCAATTGGCTTGTCGAAGCAGTTTAAAATCATCTATTTAGAAACAAAAAAATCTAAGATCATTTCAATAGTGTTTTTCCATTCTTTCTCAGAATACTCTTGCAGAATTCTATTTGCAGATATACCCGTATCCAGTATTTCTAATTTTCTGCGTAAAATTGTGCAAACATCTTGGTTGTAACCAGATCCTTTTCCTCTTCTATCAATTAATTCTCTCCAAAAAACAGAATTTTCATTATTACCTCTTAGGAATGACTCTATTTGACGACCAACTCTACTGATAAATGCATCATATTGAATTTCAAATTGTTTTTTAATTTCAGGAGTCAAACTGTCTATTTCTTTAAGTGAACTACCTAATTCATTAATTATTTGTTCTGCCTCATTCTTCAAGTTTTTCGTAAACCTCTTTAACATTTCATTCTCATCAGTCCCCTCTGCTACTACTTTTGCATCAAAAAATGTATCAAATCCTCTTTCTTCAAAAGTACCTAATCTTCTATGAATAGCATCTTTCGTATTCCAAGCCTTATACTTTTCCGAATAATATTCTACATATTTATCAATAAATTCTTCATAAATAAAACTAGGAACTCGCTTATCTAAATTTTTAATGTCTTCAAGCCTAGAAACTGCAACTTTTATTAGTTCAACTTCCTGTTCTGATAGGGTCTTTCCTTGCTGCATTAGCTGAAAGCTATTTTTAATTTCATATACTTCATTAATTAAGCCATCTTTTCTGTTTTCAATAATATAATTTATAGCAAAAATTACTTCAGCTTTCATGTCCTGAAGATCGTTTTCATCATAATCTCGTTCCATTCTGCCTTTTTCATCATAACATTGAAGCGCATCGTAAAACAGAATATTATCTTTAACAAAGTTCAGATTTAGTCTATTAAAAACATCTTGTATAATTCCCTTTTTGATTTCTATTCCTGCTTCTCTAGTTCCATCTCCATCGTTTTCTTTTTCGGGTTCCCCTTTATGTGGCATGACAAATGTGACAAATCTATTTTCGTATTTTTTTGAATGCTGACTTAAAAAATACTTCATCAATTCACGAACATTTGTTTCAGGTGAGTCATTATATGTAGAGGTAAAGAGACAAATTGTATCTTCTCTTTCAATATAATCTCTTAAGTCTGGTCTTATTGGATTTTCATCTATGCCTTTTGTATCAATGATCGAATCAAAAAGCCCCAACTCGGATACACCAAAGATTTCACTATTAATGTAAATGAAAATTTTCTTTGGGATAGAAAAAGATGGGATATCAGCTTTATTAACTTTTTCAAAGGTTTCTTTGAGCCATTGCTTCGGATCAACCAATTCAGGACAAAAAATTCTACTATCTGCCTTGTCATAGAATCTGTTATCTAAACTTGCATTTTCAAACGCATATTCCTTAAATTCTTCCAAGGAAAGTTCTTTTGCTTTTTCTTCTGCCAAATCAATTGTTTTTGAAGTGATTTTGCTATCTTCTTCTTTAATTTTTCTTGTGGTTGTATTTAGTTTAGTTATTGAACGCAAGGCTCGTCCCATTTCAACTGAAATTACATCACTCTCTGACTTGTCGTTATAAAAAGATTCACAAAAATCAGTGATCAAGAGTTCTAATTTTTCTCTGTCATAAGGATCAATTTCAATATATATTTCTTTATCTGATTTGATAATTACTTCACTTATTGTTGTTCTACCAGATGCAGTTGACAATAAAGGTTCTGTAACTTTTATAATTCTTTTTCCCTTTTTTGTCTCAACATTTTTCTCAATGTCATGAACTAGATTAAATAAATTACATATAGCTGTTGTTTTACCAGCACCAATTTTACCGATAAATACAACTTTGTACTTATCAATATCTAAAATATTACTTATTTCATCTAATCTATTAAGCTTAGAAAGCAACGACTTTTTTCGTATGTGTTCAAAGATATTACTTTTGTCGTCGTTAATATTATTAATTGCAAGTTGAACTTCGGTTTTCAACTCAGAGATTGAAATTTTACTTTTATCTAAAACCATACTGTTTTTTTTTGATTATTTTTACTTGAATAATTGTAACATATCTCATTAGTTTTTATTGAATCCAAGTTGCTACCTATCAAAAACAGCCTCAAAACAGGTTGACAATAGCCTTACCTAATCCTAAATAGCGCTGTTTCCATAGCCTACAAACACTAGAATGTTGCACGCTGGTTCGACGATTGATCCCCCCGTAAAGCCAATATCGTTGAGGAGATCCCGTATGGCGCGGATTACTTCAAAGCTGGTTTGATAGGCAGTGGCTGATTTGGCGGCTTGGATTTCGGCGGTGGTGAGCAGTTGGCAAAGTCTTTCATAGCAACGATATTGCCATGTGTTCCCCTGATGGTTCGCTCCCACCCAGATATCGGTGAGGGTTCCCCATCCTGATGCTTTGGCTAGTTCTATTTGCTGGTCAGGTTCGCCAATCTGGATGGATTTCGAGAGGGCGATCGCCTCTACTGTTGCTTCGGCTTTTATGCGTAAAGAACAATCAAAATGCTCTTCAATTTCTTGGGTAATTTCAAACATAGGGTTTTGTGCTTTTGGCAAACTTTCAGTTGTTATGCGTTTGTTCTTGAGAACGGGCGCTAGCCATAGGCAAAAAAAAAGACAAGACTTTAGCTGTCCTGCCTTTTTTTAGTATTGGTTCAAAAATCCTCTATTTAGTTTTGCCTTGAGTTTTTAGCCAATCACTTAGGTCAGCAATCGCCTCTAAGTCAAATAATGCTTCGGCTAGATTTTCTAGCTGTTTTGCCGATAGTTTATTTACCTTGCCCCGTAAACTTGGGCTAATCTGTCCAAACTTGCGATTGAGCAGCCGCAATAGCATCGTAGCTTGCCCCTTTACCAGTCCGCGCTTCTCGCCTAGCTTCAAACCTTTTTGTTCACCTAGCTGTAAACCACGTTGCTCACCTAGCTGTAAACCACGTTGCTCGCCTTCTTCTTTTGCCTCTTGATATACACGGGTCTGCTTTAAATCGCTGTATGTAAACATTGCCTCAATCTCCTGCCGACTAAGTTTCGGGAATTTATACACCAACACCGTCTCTATTAATTCTAATACCTGCTCTTGAATTTCGGGATCATTTTCCTGCTCAATTTTATCGCCCAATCGTCTAGCCATAGTTACGGCTTGACTTTCAGTAGACAAGATTAGCTGAATAATATTGATCGCAAAGGAGTCCGTCTCCCGATCTACCAAGTCTTCCAAGTACACTCTTTGTAACCTTTGACAGTTGAGCATCTCCTGCACATGGCTTCTTGGCTCTGGCTCATAGCTACGCCTCGCAAAGATGGCGATCGCTTTCCAATCCTGTTCGGGACGGTATTGATTCAAATACAGATATATTTCCGATAAGTACTCCCAGTAAAAGTCTTCCTTTTGCTGAAATTGCACCTCGATTAAATATATCGGTTTGTCTTTCGCTTTTGGAATAAATATTCCATCAAAGCGAAAGGCTTTCTCTTTCACTTCCACTGAGCTAAATTCATAGCCCTCTGCTTCCGAGATCGGGCGTTCGATTAGCTCAAATAGCAAGCTGTGAAAGGCGTTAAATAATTGGTAAAAAAGCGTGTCAGTCCTCATAATTACTTAGCCTAGCAAAGTTTTGACCTTGTGCAAATTGTTTTTTGTTTTTCATAGAATAGAAACTAGAGAGAATAAAGCGATCGCTTTATTCTCTCTAGTTTCTAGGCTGCGACCAGTTCGCAAACTATGGTCTTTTGCTGGGTAGTCAGGGATGCAATGTATTCCCCAACGATGACTTTGGCAGAGTCCTTGGCGACTAGTCCTAACATGTATGGCTTTTTCCTGCTATTTCTCACGACTTCAATTTGATATCTACCATCCTGCTCACGTTGAGATACAACAATGGAAATACAGGCGTGTTCTCCATTGCCTGTCCATTTGGTTGATGCGAGTTCTCCATACTGCGCTCCGACTACTTGCAGTCGCATGAGTTGGTTGTCATGGAGGCGATCGCATACTTCGGGCAGAAACATATTGAAGACAACACTTGCAGTGCCATGATCGCCGTTGTGACTGGCTTGCCACATGGCGGCACTACAGGTTTGAGCGGTTTTCTCGCTTTTCTCCCGTAGTTTCTCGCCTAAGCCTTTTGCCCATTCCACGGCGGCGCGGAGGATTTTCTTCCGTGATTCCCGATCGCTTGATAGTTTCATTCCTTCCCTAATCTTGCTGGTATATTCATCGCGGCGGGCGATCGCTCTTTTGTAGAGAATCTCGCTTGGTTTGACAAATAGTTCGCGGAATTCGAGTAGGGTACGTTCGTGTAAATCTACAGGTTGCCAGATCGCATTCACGGATTGAATCAGGAATGATATCGGGTCGTTGTATTCTCCATTGGCTACCAAGGTTCGTGCGGGCATTTTGCATCTTTGTTTAGAATCGTAGTAGCTGCCATATACGCCTTGCTTCTTGCGATCGATCAGCCAATCCAGTTTCGGTAAGCTTTTGCCAACTTCATCTAGAAAGGCTTGGTCATGGCTGAGGTCGGATTTAAGCCGATCTACGGCGACTTGAACTTCTTGGGCTAAACCTGCAATGTACTGATGATGCCCTGTAGCCCATGCGGTGGCTAGGTAATAGGTGATCAATCCAATTTGGTTTTCGGTCGATCTTAGGGCAACTTCGGCTAATGTGCCTTGCACTGCTACTTTGTCGGGTTTATAAGTGGTGGGCTTGATGTGGTGTTGACGGATTTCTTTGGCGATTTCAGGTAGTTTCTTGACTGATTTCACACAGAAGGTATCACCGTCAAAGTCCATGCCACAGTAGTCACGCGCTTCGTCTGGGTTGACATACATGGTTCCCTGTTGGTTGAGTCCTTTGATATGTTTGTTTGTCCAGATTTGCAAATCGTTGCGATCGCGAATGGGATAGCGAAATCCGACATATTCGCCTTGTGACAGTTCAGGAATGCACATTTCCAGTTTTCCTAGTTCTGGGCAGGGCTGTGCCATGAAACTGGAGAAGTTGATACCGCCACTGGTAGCGAGGGTTAACCAACGTCTTCTTACTAGGTCTTCAATCTTTCTTACCACGTATGGATGTTCTAGCAGTTGTCCATAGATGTCATGTTTGAGGATTTCCGATAGGATTTTACCATCGGCTTCTTCTTCGCGTTCTTCTTCAGGTTCGTCTACTTTCACCCATTGTTCGGTTTGTACTAGTTGGCAGAGTTGTTTGACATCGGATTGGGCTGCGACTAATGTTTCGGCTTTAAGTTGGGTAATTGGTAAGACATCATGGGCGATCGCTTGTTGGCTGAACCATTGCCAAACGGTATAGGAGGTCTTGACGCTACGCTTTTGGGCGAAGTTGACGATTCCTAGTTGAGGGCGGCGATCGCCTGTTTCTTGTTCTAAAAAAAAGATCGCGCTTTTGTAGAGGGGTTTGTTCAGTTTGATAAATAGTTCACAAAAGTCTTTCTTCTATTTCTAAGCAAGGCAAAACCACATAATGATGATCGCCTAAATAAACCTCTCGCAAATTTTCTGATAGAAAATCATCATCACGATCAACCTGAAAAATCGTATATCCTTTTGCTGTAATTTTTTGATTCAGGTGCTTTTGTAGAGTTCTCTTTCCTTTCTCAGATAAGATAGTAATAGCACCAGATTTACTATTTTCATCAAGGTAGCTACAGCCAAAAGACCAGCAAAAAGATTCTTGCTTAAATATGAAATCTTTCCAGTTACAGGCGTAATAATTTATGCGGTCTTGTCCTCTAATAATGTATTTGTGACTTAAATGCAAATCTTCAGGTTTTAATCTAAGTACAGGACAAAAAGCTTGAAATGCTCTCCCAGTAAGGATTTGGCTCAATAAGCCCGAAAGCTTTACTTAGTAACGATTTCAGGGGATTTTGGCGTTCTATTTTTGATTTTTTGTCCTGTACTTAGGGTTTTAATATAAGTTGGTAACGAATAGATTGATGATTCAAAGAAATTGTTGGTATTTCGATTTTAGATACACCTGAATTTAATTCGCTATTACTTAAAATAGACATTGCAACTAAAGCAGGATCATTTTGCCTTGTACCTTGTTTAAAAAGAATCGATAGAGAATCTTTTGCCCTTGTAAATCCTACATAGAGTTTTCGAGTAGAACTTTCATAACTGTTGTTACGATCAACTCTATCGCCATCTTCTAGAACAAATACATGAGCAAATTCTGAACCTTTAGCACTGTGGAATGTAGAAAGCACAACCTCTTCTGGTCTGATAGTTTTTGCCTCTTCTAAAAGATAAACAATTTCCTCTTGAGTAATATTTTTGCAGTTATCTAAGGTTGCTAACAGAGACTTCCATGCAACATCTTGATCGCTATAGCCAAGCTCTAGTCGAATTTCCTCTAAGTGAGCTATTGGAGCATCAATTAGTAGATTCAGATCTTTCCTAAGATGTTCTAAAACCTTTTGACCAATTAGGCTATTGGAAGGACGCAAATTCTCTGAGTTGTCATAGAACTGATACGGAATACCAATCTCTTGCAAGAAATGTTGAAGAAAACGTAAATCGTTCCATCTATGAGCTAATATTGCAATCTCATTGGGTTTTATTTTTTCATGAGAAATTAATTTGTCAATTCTATCTGCCATCCATTTAGCAGCATGGTAAAGATGGGAATATTCTCCCCATAATATTTCGCCAATACCATCATCAGTACGATGAGCATAGATTTTTCCACCTGTTTGATTAATTTGATTATTAGGAATTGCTTTACTGATAAACGCATTCGTAAAATCAACTATGGCGGGAAGAGATCGATAATTTGCCAAGAGACATCTTTCGGGTTGATCCTGTATATCCCAATCCCTGCGGAATTCGTTAATAAATTTATTGCTACTTCCAGAAAACTCGAATAGATTTTGGTTCGGATCACCTACAGCAACTAGAAAGCTATCCTGCTGCTCATCTTGATCTTCATCCTTTCGGAAATTGCCTAATAGCTTCACGATTTTATATTGCAATTCATTAATATCTTGATATTCATCGATCAGTATGTACTGATAATCAGTTCCATTTTCCTGAAGATGAATAATTAATTCCTGTAGTAACCAAGCAAATTTTGCATCTGTACTTGCATTTCTACCAATGCTCTCTGGAGCGTCATTATGCCTCACCCCTGTTAATTTAGAAGCCAAAGCATGAAAAGTAAGTGCGTCAACTTGTGAACCCCGCGCCCCTAAAATTTGGTATAGCCGTTTTCTTACTTCTGCTGCCGCCGTGCGTGTGTGAGATAAGACTAAAATCCTTGACGGTGATACGCCACTGATTGCAATTAAATGAGCAACTCTGTAGACTATAGTTCTCGTTTTCCCCGAACCTGGTCCTGCCAAAACTAGCAAAGCTCTACTAGTATCGTCTTTGACAATTTCCTTTTGAGCATCACTGAGATTGTTAAGTATGTCACTAATTATGGGCGGACTACTAATATCTACATTAGGAAAATATTTCTCTTTAAAACTATCTAAATTCATTAAGAAATAATCTTTTAGGACTGCTATTCTTTTTTTGCTATCTTCATACTTTAAAACTTCTCGAATAGCATGGACACGCTGAAATTTTTGTTCATAATGTTGACGGAGAGGTTCATATATAGATTTGCTCCAGTTTGTCCTACTGCCTTTAACAACATGATAAAGCCTGTCACAGTTAGAATCCCCCCTACCTAGCATAATTAGACCTAAGCCTTGCATTAAGTTTAATATAGGCATAGGATTTACATCAACTAAATAAGTATTTTCTAATTGCAACTCAACTTCTGCTATATCAATAATTTGATTGTCTGTTCTACTCCATTTTTTTGCATCAAAAATTTGACTTAGAGCTATTTCTATTGTCTCAACACGGCTAACGGCAACATTACAAGCTTCCGAACTTACTTTTATCCAATGACTAAAGGATTGATTGTCATTAAAATATAAATTAATAGTGTTACGACTCTTTCTTTCGTACTTAGCAAGCTTTAGCTTTGTGAGTAGCTTTAAAGCATCATTTAGTTTGAAATTAAGATTATTGTTTCTAGATGAGATTTCTTTTTCCAGAGATTCAATACTATTGAGACGAATTAGATTTTCCTCTTCAATGAAGATTTCTCGTTCTTGCAGGTCTAGTAAAAAAGCCTGTGTTCTAGCAAAAATATCCTTGATTCTTGTTTTGACTTTCTTCTCGGAATACTTAAAAGCAATCTCGTAGCGCCAAGAAATTATTCCAGATTTTACTAACTGACGTACATTATTGATTATTTTAGTGGGATACATTGGTATAGACAAAGCGGCTTCTTGAACATCCAAGTTGATAGCATTATCTTTTTGCTTAATCCCAATTTCTTTAAGATACTGAACTAGATTCTTTGATGCTGATGGAATATGACTGGCTAATGCCATATCATTATTTAACTGGATATATAAGAGACAAGGACATGATTCTTCTTCCCTGAGCAGATTCCCCTCTTCCAATTGGTAGAGTACAGTTCTTGTTTGAGTCGCCAGAATCTCTGGATCATCAGACTCAAGATGCTTTTCTAGATCTAATGTACTTACCCAAGCATCTCCATTTCCTTGCTTTAATTTTTCTTTAATTACACCCCAACATCCTTGCATTGCCTGAGAACTAATTTGAGACTTATTCTCTTGATTAAATGTACGCTCAAAGTCTTCATTGTCTTGAAATAGATATGCTTTACCTTGTTCTCCTTGCTTACGAGCCAATCTCCCAATCTCTTGTAAATAAGCTTCAGGAGTCGCTGGCGGCGCAATGTGGATCACAGTATGAATACCTTCTCGATCTATACCCATACCAAAAGCATTTGTCGCAACTACAACATCTAGTTGTTTATTCTTAAATTTTTGCAGTATCTCTTGCTTTTTTTGTGCTGTAATTCGACCGTGAAAAGCTGCCGCTCTCAAATTTGTGCGATCGCAAATAACTTTTGCATATTTCTCAGTCTCTTTTCTGAAACGCGCATAAACAATAGTTACTCCATCAGGATGTTGATTATGCTCTATTTCTATGATCGACAGCATATTATCCTGTCTGTAATTTTCAGAAACGCTTTCAACATGAGTTGTAATTTCCTTGCGCCATTGAAAATATTCTTTGTTTCTAGGAATAATCTCCAATTTCCCAGTAAAAAGCTTTCCACTTCGCTGATCTGAATTAATTTTTTCTACTTTTTCTTTTAAATCTTGGATCACCTTATCTGTTGCTGTTGCTGTGACAAATCCCCAACGACAATCATGGATTTTATTTTGATAAATTTGTTTGATAATTCCTGCAATTCGCATAAAATCAGGACGGAAATCATGTCCCCATTGCGAAAGAGTATGCGCCTCATCTAGTACCCATAAAACTGGCAAACGATGCTTCAAAAGTCTCTGAATAGTTGGCTGACGCAATCTTTCAGGAGATAAATAGAGAATATCAACTTTCCCTTGCCATAGGTTATCGATAACTTCTTTCTGTTCATTAAGACTCTGTGTACCTGATAATAGAGCAACTCTATCAACATAGTTAGGATGCCGTTCCTTTAATTGTTCCTGCAAATTTTGAACTTGATCTATCATCAAAGCTTGCAGAGGAGAAATGATAACGGATAGTCCTCTCTGATATTTTGAAAAAAGTAGTGCAGGAAACTGAAACGTCAAACTCTTACCACCACCAGTTGGTAAAATTCCCAATGGAGTTACTTCTTTACTCAAGAATGCTTTGACAAGTTCTAATTGGTTATCCCGAAAACAATAATTATCGCCAAAAAAGAATTTTAATTCTTTATCTAACTTAATATCTAAGAAATAGTCTTGTGATAAAAAAGGAAAAGTAATGGCTTCAGCTTCTCGAAATTGAGGAAAAGTTTCTTCAACCCATTTAGGGCGATGTGCCAGAGGTTTATCAAGATGGTATAGCCAATTTAAAAATATAATTATTCCTAAATTATTGATATTTGGCTTTTTAGGAATAGTTTCCACATATTTTTGCAGTGCCTTTATATCAGCATCAGGAAATTTTTCTTCAAGATTTTCCCAATCATTTAGCAACTCTCCTTCAGAGATTAAAAGTAAAGGATATCCATCTGGTAAAAGTTGCCAAGCCCAATAGCAAACTAAAGGAGGTAAAGCCTTGCTTGATTTTTTGATTTTTTGATAAAGCTCAAAACTTTCCCAAGCATCTTCTGAAGGATTTGAAAATCCAAGTTCTTGGCGATATAGTTTACTAAGTTTATGGGTTTGTTCTCCGATTAAAAAAAGAGCAGATAGCTCAAGGGTATCGCAGATTTTTATATCAAGAGATGATGGTAATTGCTTACCAACACTTTTATAGAGTTTGGGTAAATCATGACGACGTATATTATGTCCAAGAATAATTCTTGCATCAACGATTTTCTGAAATATAAGACCTGAAGCTGATGTTTTTAAATTTCGATTATGGTAATTTTCTCTAGAATCTATTAAGGCGATTTCTGAAAGTTTCCACTTGCCATCTTCTTTTTTCTTCCTCTCTATATCCAAAAGCAACCAGCCTGTAGGAATATCACTAATCTGCATTATAAAATCTGTTTATTGAGAATTTAGAAACTTAAACTATAAACTAACACATTTTTTATCACACAAACTATTTTAACTGGCGACTGCATCCGAGATGAGGGCATTGTATTGGGGCTTTGATTTAGGCGATCGCAGAGAGTTCAAGCTTACTTGTTTGGTGGCAATGGATTGTTATAATTTTAATGACACCTTTCTATTACTCCCAAGTGCCATGTCAACCATCACCATTCATCAACTAGAGCCAGACATTGCCCAACAGCTAGAACAACGCGCCGCCCAACATGGGCGCACCATCGAACTTGAAATTAAAGCAATTCTCAAAAGCGTATTAGCACCCAAAAAGCCAAGCAATATTGACCTCGCTACCGCCATTAATAGACGCTTTGCAGACTTTGGAGACTTTGAAATCCCCGAAATTCCTAGAGAACCCATGCGTCCCTTACCAACATTTGAGCTATGAAGATTGTTCTTGATACCAACGTCCTGTCAGAACTGATGAAGCCCCAAGGTTCGCAAACAGTTAAATCTTGGGTTGCTGCCCAGCCTAGAGAAAACCTATTTACCACCAGCATTAACCAAGCCGAGATCCTTGGAGGCATCGCTATCATGCCAGAAGGTAAACGCAGCAAAGCTTTACAAGAATCTGCACAAGCCATGTTTACCGAAGACTTTGTAGGACAGATTTTATTTTTTGATTCAGATTCAGCAAACTGTTTTGCTCAAATTACCAGCGATCGCCGCAAAAAAGGTAAACCAATAGCTCAAGCTGACGCTCTGATTGCCTCTATATGTCTGGCTAATAATGCAGCGATCGTCACTCGCAATGTTGACGACTTCCTAGACTGCCAAATCACAATCATTAACCCTTGGGACTTATAAAATCTAGCCTCTTGATCTACATCAAATTTTAGCCATACCCTCACTACCTTTGCTCTTGTCTCCCCTTTTGGTTTTCAGCAATAACTTTAAGGGCGCGATCGACATTCTGAGCATCTTTCACCGTCACCTGACTCTGAGCAATTTCTAAACCCTTTTGCACCAGCAATGGTACATATTCGATATTTCCCTGCTTCAAGGCTTTTGTATCTAAGGTCAACGTATCTGTAGACTGCTCCCACGTTGCCCTATATTTACCTTCATTTCCTTTGCGCTCAAATACAAGATTCCCATTCTGAGATCCCACATATTCGCTCGGAGTAGCCAATACTTCACGCCACTGTGATGCAATGTGCTGACTCAGTAACTGACCATCCTTAGACATCGCTTGCTGTGATTTTTCGGATATGCTCTCACCTGCAATGATTTCTTGGATGCGATCTACATATTTCTCGCTCTTACCCAGATATTGAGCAGTTTCTCTCCATGCTTCTAGTTTCTGAATATCAGCAACAATGGAATTTGTGGCTCTCTCGATGATAGGAAATGGCACAATTTTACCATCGACATAATCCCCCAACGGCTGAAAGTGCATTCCCCATGTATTGCTATGTCCTTGGAATGTCAGTAATTCCTTAGCCCCATGCTTTTCCATACTCACCCATTGTTTCTGATATTCCCCATCAGTCAACATTTCCTGTGAGATTTTGTATTGTTTTCCCACTTGAAAGGCAACTTTCTGTTCTCCTGCATAGGCGATCGCAATATCTCCTTCCTTAAAGTTATAGGCGGCATAGGGTTCAAATCGCCGCGTTGTGTGAGATCTCCCATGTCCGCGCATTGCTTCAATACAAGTATCCACGGGCAATCGATTCACTTCTCCATGCATCTTCAGGGGATAAACCATCTGGATTGGTTTACCCATTATTTCTACTGGTTTTTCTAGCTTTTCTCTCTGGATAGAAGTGACGATACTAACTTCAGGAATTGCCTTGTCTTGATTCTCAGATTGGATTTCTAGGCGATCGCTAGTCTGAGTCATAACTGGAATCGGAGCCGATGTAATTGCTTCGCGATCTCTCATAGGATCGTATCGGACTCCCATTGCGGCAAGATTCTTCCACGTTAACTCTACTAAACTAGCTTTGACTGCTTGCCCTTCATAGAGATAGGTAATTCCATTAATCCTGCCGCCAGATTGCACTTGAGCTTTAATCCCAACCTGTTCGGCAGCTAACCTTTCCACAAATTCAGTCATGGTTGGTTGGTTCTCAGATGCTTTAGCGATCGCTTGTTTCAGTGCAGGAATAATTGCATCAAGGTTGACCGCTTGCTGTACTCGCTCTGGTGACAGTCCATGCCATATTTCAGGCAGTTTCAGAGAATTGGGATCGAGTACGATGTCAGCATCTTTCTTAGTCGCCGAAAAGTTAATATTTGCTGTAAACTGCGTACCGATTGGCATATAGGCTGCATCGCTGTGCAGTACACCCATATTTTTCCAGCGATCGCCTTCTTGAACCTGTAGCACCCGCTTATCATAAATCGGACTGTCGGGGTTAGATTCTATACCCAGTCTGCATACTGCACCTTCATCCTGTTGCCATTGTTTATCTTTCAGTTCATTGGTTTCATACTGCAAGCCAATGATTTTGATTTTATCAATCCGTAGTTCTTGCAGTCGCATGGTCACTACCTCAGTAAACATCTTGCCCGCGATCGCTCGGTTATTGTTGTGCCACAGTGCCGAAGCTCTACTTTCTCGCTCTGGTTCTGGAATCGCATCACGCTGCACTTCTAAATACTTTTCTGCATTGGCAAACTTGTCGTCTATGTCATTTCTGGATATTCCTAATTTGAACTCAAGTTTTAGATTGGCAAATATTTTGCCCGTTTCTAGGGTTTTGCCATAGGCATCAATGGAGGCGGGTGATATCAGTCCGATGTCCACCTTATTTTCTTGGTCAATAATCGCGACAGCTTTGAATGGGTATAGCTTTTCGGTTTTCCAATCTTTGTTTTTGGCAACCTGAATATCGACACTAGCTCCTATTCTTGCCATTTCCCAGATTGGTGAGTCACCATCGGGATTAGTGCTAATCAGGCTGACAATTTCGATGGTGTTGCCTTTAGCAGATGTGGCAGTTAAGGCAATACCTTCTTCATGTTCTAATCTGCTACGGCTGGCGACTGCATCAGAAATTAGCGCATTGTATTGGGTTGATACGCTCTTTGCCCATTCTGTCTGAACAGGTGTATGGCTATCTTTTGGGAAAATATGGTCAAAGCGGTTGTAGTTGCGATCGCCAATCAGACTATATTCTTGATAAATCTGGTTAGCTTGCTCTACCATCCATCCGACAGGATCTTGAGTATTTGTCTTGATGCCCTCAGCACCAATATAGGCATAGGTATTGTCTTTGCCCTTAATCCATTCTACTTCTTTGTATTTGGCTACTTTCTGACAAAATTGATATTCATCTTCATTGACTTTTCTAGCACTTTTGGGCGTATCAACAGCGCGTTGCAAGTTCACCGCCGCCAGACTTTCTAGATGCCAAATCAGTCTCTCTGTCTGCGTTAAACCTGTTTCTACAGCTTTTTCTCTTTCAGGCTCAGGTAGTTTCGATATGGCAGTAGAAGTCTCGCTGATTTCGACTATTTTATCGCGCCACTCATCATTGAGAATGCGAAAGGGCTTCTTGATGTCATTATCTTCAGCAAGTAGTTTTTTGAAATGCGTACCAATGTTCTGCAAATATGCCAACTTTTCAACATTAGGAAGGTACTGAGTTTCCCACCGTAAGGCTTCCAACCTCATTCCTAAATTGGCAACTCGACCTGTGGGATTGTCAGCAGCATTGACGGCGGCGCTAGCAATGCTGACAAATCCATGTTCGAGATCGCGGGGAATCTTCTTTTCTTTTTCGACTTGAATTGGTTTGTTCTCTGGCAGATTCTTATCAATGATTTCTTGGATTAGGGTTGGATACTGCTCAATGGTTTTCTGGGAACTGGCTTCCTGTACAGGGGTTAGTTGACTGGGAATTATGCCCACGCGATCGCCGTCGAAGTCGATAACCAGTCGTTTCGCATCATTTGGATTGAGGTAGCAGACTCCTCTCTGCATATAGGCTTCAGGATCTAATTCACGCAGAACCGTGAGGTTATTCGTAAATACGTCAAAGTTGGCGGCATTGGCGACAGGACTGCGATAGATGGCAACTTCAGATCCATCGGGTAGTCCAGTGAAACTGACTTCACCTTCTTGTAATTGGTTATGGGGTTGGGCGATTGCGCTAGGGACATATAGCCCTCCTGTGGCGACTTCTTGCCATTCGCTTTGGAGGAATTCTCGCAGACGTTTAGCGATATCTTCCATTTCTAATACTTGGCAATGACCACCATCAATTAGGTCAGCTTTGAGGATGTCATACAGCCAATCTTTATATTGTTCATTTACTGATGGGTTGTCTGGCTGTTCAAAGTTATTAGCTTTCGTGTTTTCTTGAATGCTCAAACCTAGTTCTAACGCTAGTTCTGGCTCAATGATTTGATAAATGTTATCGCGCTCTACTGTTTCTTCTTGCCTTTGCTGTTGTCGCTTTTCGTGGCGCTCTATATATAGTTGCGCTACCTTGCGTGGGTCGGATTGGGCTTCGGCTAGGCGTTCGGCTTTGATTTTGAGCTTGGGTAGCACGTCTGCTTGGACTCCTTCGGGGAAGAAGACTAGAGCTTGGGTTCCCAGTTTCTGTTCGGTGAATTTAGCATCTTCTTTTCTTGCCCAGAAGAGGCTGACTTCGTGAATACCTGTAGTGGTGGTTTTGTTGTCGCCTTTGATGCTTGATCTGGCAATTATGCCATCAACTTCTAGGGCTTGACATAGCAAACTAGCCCGACATGTACCTTTGAAAACACCTTGCCATTCGGGTACTCCCGCCCGAAATTGAAATGGACGGTCTGGTTCTGCTTGCAGTTGGTTAGCGAGATCTGGGGAGATCAGACTATAGCAATCTCCAAGTTTGCTGGCGATCGCTCCCATTGCTTTGTCACTGATGGTGATTCCATTACTGAGAATAATGGGCTGCTGTCCCCAATTGGCGGTGTATGTTCCTGTGGCTGGGTCTTGACTTAGGGTTTCATCATCAATAATCAGGATTCGGGCGCTTTTTTTGTAGATGGAGGTCTTGGCTTCGGATATGGGGATGCTGCCGTAGGCGACAGCATCACTGTGATTGGCGAAGATTTCTTGGCTGACTTTTTCGGCAATGGCGCGATCGCCAAAGTAGGCGCTTCGACCATTGGCAAGGATCATGTGCAATCCTTGCTCTTGCAGTCGTTCTATGTCTCGGTCAGTGATGCCATCGTACATTTTACCGACAGCAAGTTTACTAGGATCTACCGTGCTTCCAATCTTCAGTTCGAGGTAGGTATGTTCGACTGTTTTTGTTGGTATTGGTAGCTCTTGCCCTGTTTTGAGGTCAATTTGTCTAAATTTCATAGCATCGGTTCATAGTTAGTCCGCTCTCTCTAAAAGTCAAAGTCAATTTCTGATTCTTGTGGATTTGGTGTAGTTTCGGCTAATTTTGGCTCTGCTACTTTTGCCTTTGTCGGTTTTGGTGCTGCATCTTCGTCGTACAGGGAATATCTTGATTCATAGCGTCCGATGTCGTCAAAACTGGCTAGTCCTTCGCTCAGTAGTTCGTCGTAGGTATAGCCTGAATTAATCATTGCGCCAATATTTGTTCTCATTGATGTCTCTCCAAATTTATTTGTACGGAATTGAGTTTTTAGTCAAACAGCTCTAAAATATCGGGTTCAGGGATTTCTCTCTTGTCAATATTATAGTGACTGGAAATAGGAATTTCTTTACTCGCGAACAATCGCTAGATTTTTTGTCAGATTCTTTACGATATATTAGAGCCGCTTTGGCTTTTTTCTGAATTTAATTTCATCTTCTATGCCTCTATCGCCTATAAATTCTTCTGATTTGTCCGACATTCGCTTGATTGCTTCCGATGTTGATGGCACTCTTACCCAAAATGGAAAATTCTCATCTAATTTCATCTCCACTCTTCTGGATTTACAATCAGCAGGAATTAAAATCTTATTGGTGACTGGTCGCTCGGCGGGTTGGGTCAGTGCTTTGGTGAATTATTTACCTATCGAAGGGGCGATCGCTGAAAATGGGGGAATCTTTTTACAGCCAAATGGAAACCAAGATTTACTTTCTTCGGTTCCCAATTTGTCTAGACATCGCATTCTACTAGAAAATACTTTCCATCACATTAAGCAGCTATTTCCAAATCTTCATCCTTCTGCTGATAATCAGTTCCGTATTACCGATTGGACTTTTGATGTCGATAATTTATCAACTGATGATATTCAAGCCATCTCTTCCCAATGTCAGCAAATGGGTTGGAGTTTCACTTACAGCAATGTTCAATGTCATATCAAACCAATCCATCAAGATAAAGCTACTGGTTTGCTTTCGGTTCTAAACAACCATTTCCCTGAACTAAATTCGCAGCAAGTTCTAACCGTTGGCGATAGTCCCAATGATGAGGCGATGTTTAATCCTGATCTATTTCCCATCTCGGTCGGGGTAGCAAATGTTCGCCATTATCAAGACAAAATGCTGCATTTACCCAAATACGTTACTCAAGCTTCTGAGTTTGCTGGTTTTTCTGAGTTGGCAAAATTATTACTGCAAACGTAAATAGCGGCGCGAAGCGCCGCCTCTTATTTTTTGGAAAGCAATTACAATTTAGCGATCGCCTCTCATTAATAACAACTGCACTAGTTGTAAGGCTTCATAAATCGCCGCCACTATATACGACTAATCCGCCGCATTCAGCAAAGTGGAAAACCCTCGAAATATTATCAATACTGAAATCACGCATGGCTCCAAAATAGTGTCCCAGATGACAGTTTTGTGACTTGCCAGCAAAATTCAGGCAGAGGTTACTAAAATTTTGATCTTTTATAGATCAGATCTAGAGCGATCGCTGTATGCTTAAATTGCAGTTTTTTATCTACAGGAGATTACTTAGTTAGTTTTCCCCTTCAAACACAAAAAAGCCAGTGACTTCCACCTCACCAGCTTTCTTGTAAACCCGAAGGTTTTTAAATTTAATATCCAGGAATGGACAGATGTTGCTTTTAGACGGGCAATTTTGTTCAGCGCTTTCTTATATCTTAACGCAAGATATAAGTTTAGCAACAGTTTTTGCTGCAAATTTTTAAAATTTTTTGCAAAAACCAATAATTGATTATTGAACTGAATTCAAAAAGTCTGTTTATTTCCTGATTGAAATCGCTACAAACCTTACAATCAGGACAATCTAGATGTTTTTAATTTTGCAACTCTTGCAGGCGCAGATCTTTGTTGAGATCTCCCTTAGCAAGCTCATCGGAGGTCAAAAATAATGATCTCCCTAAATAACCAGTATTCTTCCCGAAAGTTTTCACCAACTAAATCAAATAATCCTTGCCCGATCTGCGATGACATCACAGGAAAATGTCGAACTGCTTCGGATAATCAAGATTTTGTTCTGTGTATGACTCATCCCAGTGATGCCGATCTGCCTGATTGGAAATACCTGGGCGAAACAAATGGCAGTTACTTTGCGGGTAAGTATGTTAGAAAGCGCCCCGAATCTGAGTCGGATCGTCAAGAGCGTCGCGATCGCAATTTAAGACTGCGGATGACTCAGCAAAGGGCAAAACGGGATGGTTTGGCTAATTTGCCTGATGCTGCCCAACGAGATCGCCTCTATCAAAATTATTTGCAGAAACTTGATTTAAACAGTTTAGATAAGGCTGATTTAGAAAGTCGTGGCTTATCTGAGCTAGAAATTCAATATTTAGGTGCTAAATCAACTAATTCTGGCTATATTCTGCCAATTAAGAATCCTGATGGCAAAATTCTCGGCTTCCAAATCCGTTTACGCTATGCTAATTCAGGACGCTATCGTTGGCATAAGCCTTTTGGGATATCGGCGCAACAACAAAATGGTGAGTTGCCTCTGGCTTTTCATGGTGATATTCAGGTTGATTGTCAGCGTGTGGTCTTGGTTGAAGGGACAGGAGTTAAGCCCTATCTTGCTTCTAAGTTACGTGGTTGTGTAGCGATTGGTGCTTCGGGCGGTCAGTTTGTAGCTAGTAAAGAAACTTTACAAACTTACTTTGACGAAATTGGGGCTAATCCTGAATTGACTCGGTTGGAATATGCGATCGATGCGGGGGATATTGCTAATCCGTCCGTGATGCGCCGCCATGAGAAAAATCTCGATTTTCTGGCTGACCTTGGCTATACCATTGATGTTCTTTGGTGGGGTCAGGTTTCTAAAACTGATGATGATATTGATGAGTTGTCTAGTGGGGCATCGATTCAGCTTTTGACGGTTGAGCAGTTTTTCCAAATTGCTAATTACCAGCCCAAACCTAAGTTTTCGCCTCTCCAATGGTTGAAAGATAAGCTTTTCCCCAAGAAAACTGCTAAGGGTTTTACTAATAAATCTGACAACCCAAAGCGATCGCTTCAACCCGTCCTACCCCAATTTGTATATGAGGCAGGCGCAAGACTTAAAACTTGGCGCGATTCATTATTAACTCACAAACATATCCTTGATGCTTCAGCGACTGGTACGGGCAAAAGTTATGATGCGGGGCGTTTGCGTCCTGAGTTATTTGATGATGTTGAGCGGATCATCTATATATCTAATGATTCGCGTAATGTTACTACTCCCACTTTGCAGGATTGGGAGATTTTGCCTGCGCGTCATAATGGCTTGACTAATAAATCGGGTAAGTTGCGCCGTGCTAAGTCGGGTGAGTCTGTGCATACTCAGGCAAATTGCTCTCGGACTGGCGCGATCGCGGCTTTGCGGGATAAGGCAATTACTGATACAAAAGTCATTTGTGAAACTTGTCCTTTACTCAATGCTTGCCGTGGTTCTTCGGGTGATGGTTTTGGCTTTAAACATGAACGGGCGATCACGTTTAATTCTAAGATTTTGCGATCGCATCCTGCGAGTTTGCCTAGTCCTACTGAGTTTGATTATTCAAAAACTTTGCTTGTCTGGGAGGAGGTTTCGGAAAGTTTGACCACGATGCGTCAAATCTCGGTTAGTCGTGAGGATGTGGATCAGGCGATCGCTTTGCTAACTCGTTCTCATCTTGACCATAAGCAGCAAATTATTGATGTGCTGAATAAATTGCATAGGTTGTTGGGTGATAAGTCTTACTACGGGCTGGATTTTCATGGGATTAAATCGGCTATTCCTGAAGTTATTGATACGACTTTGCTGGCGGAGTTGCTGAAACCAGACCTATCAATTCTCGATACGGTTGATGGAATTGCCGATTCTGAGTTTGAAAATGCTAAGGGCAAGGATAAGCAGGAGTTGGCTAAGCTTCATGCTTTGCTCAAACGAGAAACTACTTTCCATTCTGATGAAATTAGGCAAAAGATTGACCGTGAGGTTTTGAAGCAATGGCTAGTAGAGTTTTTGGATATTCTCTCTGGGGCTATTTCCCACGGCGATTTACATATTCAATATGAGAAGTTGACGGTTTCTTTGGCTGATTCGCGTTTGCGTGATATTGCTCACAAGTCGTCAGCTAATCTTTATCTGGATGCCACAATGGATGTTACAGATCTGCAAATGCGTCTCGATACTCCTGTCCATACGATTAAGCAATCGGGTGATTTGGTGATGCCGAAGATTTTTCAGGTTAATAATCTGGGGCGTTTGGGAATGCAGCGTCGTGAGGAGAAGACGGCGAAGGTTGAGGCGATTATTGCTCATCTTACTAATCTTGATCCCACTACTAGGGTGATTGATTTTAAAAAGTTTGCCAAAAGTCAAGATGGTTTCTGGTTCCGTGATTCCCGTGGCTCTAATGATTTTAAATCTGCCAAAACTTTTGTGATTGTGGGTACTCCTTGCGCCAATATTGCGATGCTGCGTGCTGACTATGTAGCAATGACAGGATTACACCCAGTTGATAAAGATCCTGATTTTGCGACGTTTGTCGATCGCCATATTCTGGCTACGGTTATGCAGTGTTTTGGTAGGAAGGCGGGCGATCGCTTTCAGGATGGTGATGTTATTTACTTTTTGTCGGATTTTAATCTGGGTGATATGCCCCATACGCTTATTAAATCTGGTGATATCACTGCCGATGCGATGTCTAATTTGGAGCTTTTGCAACTCAAGGTGGCTC
>NZ_JAYGIF010000164.1:0-22348 GCF_034931345.1 Pseudanabaena sp. CCNP1317
TATGTGTGAGAATATTAGCTACTTACATTGGTTTAGGAGGATAGTGATTTTAAGCTGAAATCACTATTTTGATAGGTGTAGTGTATCCATTTTTGGTGTTTCTTCACTTTTGATTCAACACTTCTGCAACAGTACTTTATGAATCTGATTTTTATAATTGGACGGTTGAACAGGTCAAGCGTTTACGCTTAGGTAAGTTGGATGATTTAGATTTAGAGAATTTAGCGGAAGAGATAGAATCCTTGGGTAATCAGAAGAGGTCTGAATTGGAGAACCGTTTGGGGGTTTTATTGGCACATTTACTCAAGTGGGATTTGCAACCCAATTTACGTGGCAAGAGTTGGCGATCAACAATCAGAGAGCAACGCCGTGAGATTAAAAAGTTAATCAAAAAAAATCCTAGTTTGAGGTCTTACCTAGATGAAGCGATCGCCGATGGCTATGAGTCCGCTTTAGATTTAGTAGTAAGAGAAACACCTCTAGATTATAAAGATTTGCCAAAAGATTGCTCTTATTCGATCGCTCAAATTTTTGATGATAATTTTCCTGTTGGCATAGAGATTTAAGCTATAGCGATCGCCTATTCATTCAATTTGCAAAACAGCGATCGCCTATTCGCTAAAATTTAAAATTAGGCGATCACCCTATTAGTCAAGTTGCCATAAGCAAAATCTAGCTACCTTTACTTCAAACAAGCAGTTTTAACAAGATTCGTATTAGCTAAATTACATTAAATTAAAATATTGTTTGTCAGCAATAATACTGGTTTACTATTACAAACTACTGTTAATAATTCTTTCAATTATCTCCTGTTTTTTGGCAATCATCTTATCAATAAACTTGTAGAAATCTGCTTTCAAACTAGTTTCAAATGGGGATCTGATAGAAGCAAATCGACTGTTTTTTTCATATAAAGCCTCTAATTCAGATAAATGTTCTTTTAAAGCTCTTCCTTTAGTAGGTTGCCTTGAATCTTCAATTCTTTTATTGATCATCGATTGCAGTTGGCTATAATTAGCCTCGGATGAGCTGTTATTGTGTCTTATATACACTGCATTAGGTCTTAATGAATCCCCCTCAGCAATAGCAAGAACTGGGATAATATTGGGATTGTAATTAACATGTAAGACTTGGAACTTCTTTCCAGTTAACTTTGAATATTCAGATTCTGAGTAGTCAAAGTCGTAAATATCATACAGTACTGATTCTGGAATATACTTTTTTACTCTGTTCTTAATCTCAGTTTTATCTATTAAATTTGCTAAGCCTTTAATATCAAATGTTTTATCTTCTTTCTCTGATACACCAAAAATAATGCAGCCTGAGTTCGTGTTAGCAAAAGCTAAAATATGTTTTGCTATAATAGTTTTTTCTTTTTCATTCCACATTTCTTTGAAGTCTAGCTCATTCTGTTCTCCTATTTGATTTTGTACTACAAGGCGCAAAGATTCGCGACTTGGATTTTCTAAAAAACGGGCAAACTCTTCCTTAAAGGCAAGTTTTGGAGGGTTGTATTGCATCATAAAATAATTCTAGTCTGTAGGGGAAATATGTCTATGAAATTGATTGTTCTCTAAAAATCATATTCTTTGTTATTTAGGTACAGTAATGATTTTTGTGTAGCAATCTATTGATAAGCAACCTCTGGAATACATAACCTTTGTTTAGCGTGTTTAATCGTCATAATGCTAAGCTTATCTATCTTCATCTAATAACCTATTATCTTATAAATATCGCGTTTTTATAGGTGGATTTTGAAAGATAACAATACAAATAATATCCGCGTCTGCAAAATACCTAATCTTCATCAAGACTAATTTCCCGTTCAATAATTTCCTTAACAAACTCAGAAATCGCCTTATCTAAACTCACCGCTCTTTGCCTCAACGCATCATAATCAGCCACCTCATCACCCTCCCACAAGAGATCAATTCGTCTCACCTGTCGCATTGCAATATGCAGATGATTTTCTGGATATGCCCAGTAACATGACAAACAAATAGACTTATCCTTAAGCTCAATCCAATTTTGGCAATGCTTACAAGCCCAAGACTTAGCTCGATTTGCCGAACCACACAAAAGCATAAAGTTTTCAGGCGCTAAATCTGGTTCACCATCAACCTCAAAAGGGACACGATGATCGATTTGTAACTCCCGCTCATCTACCTCCTCTAAATAGATAAAACAGCGACAACCATACTTCTTAACCAACTCATCCTTAATCTGTTTCGATAAACCTGTCCGACCAGACAACCTCGAAAATCTTGTCTTGCTAATATCTCCAAATCTATAGGCAGCAATTTTTCTGCCATCGCTTCCAAGCACCCGAAAAGTTTCTAAGGGAATACCATGCTCGCGTACATCCCTAGCAGCTCTCGGCGGATGATTATAACCATAGGTTTCCTTCAAATCTTCAGTCGTAATAAAACCATATTGGAGAATGTGGTCAATTACAGCTTTTGGTCTTTTTGCAGTCACAGACTGACAAAGCTGTAAAAAATCATCGGGTAATGACTGAGAGCTATCCATTTTTTACACTAACGTCAATTGTCTAGGCTGTTCACGCCTATATCTAGATAAATCGATCAATTTATCCTGAATGAGATTTGGCGATAAATACAAAGACTCAATAGTTTTTTCTGCTCTACCTAATAAAGTTGACTGTGACGATCTCCCAACTTCAATTTCAATTCTCTTAAGAGCCAATCTCTCAGGCAAAATCTGCCCAAACGTCTTATCCCCTAACTTCCCATCATAACTAATTACAAACCTAATGCCCCGATCATTGAGACTCTCAAGAGCGAGAACAAATTCATCAAAATCAATACCCGATAAATATCTGGAATCTCTATTTCCACATACACCCTGATAAGGCGGATCGAGATAAACCAAATCAGTTCTTTTGACTTCCGTTAATACTTTGCGATAATCCCAAGCTGTAAATTGACATTTACCTTTTAATAGGCTAGAAACCCCTGAAATATTTTTACGCATCGTTGCAGGAATTGTTCCTTTGCGTCTCTTATCTGGACTCTGATTAAATAAACCTTCAGAGTTATAACGTACCGAACCTTTTACACATCTAGCTAATAAATATAAAAACAATTTTGGATCATTAGTTTGATTAAACCTTGTTCTAATTTCAAAATAGTGATTAATCGAATTATGATGCTGCTCTTCCCAGATACTTGCGTAAGTATCAGCGATCGCACAGGGATTATCAATAATTAACTGGAGTAATTCAATTAAGGGCTTATTAAGATCGTTTAACCAAAATCTTGATGCGAATTGATTCGCAGAAGTCGCAATACTAATTGATGCAGTCCCCGCAAAAGGCTCAACCAACCTATCTATTTTGTCAGGGAAAAACCCAAGAATAAATGAGGCGAGATTTCTCTTGCTACCCTGATATTGAACTGGATGCGGTAAATTAGACATCGGAGAACAAAAGACTACTAGCCTAGCAGCATATCACAAAGTTTAAATTTCATTTTCCATAAAAAAGAGGGCATATGCCCTCTTTTTTATTAGCTTGTTTTATTAGCTTGATGTATGAATTACACAGAAGCCAAGAAGGTCTTCTTGTATTCAACAAGTGCTTCCTTCAAGATGGTTTCTGCTTCATCAGAGAGCTTCTTCTCAGCCGTGATGATTTCACCATACCTAGGCTTGCTGGTTGCCAAGTAATTACGCAGTCCCTTGTTAAATGCACCAACTTGAGAAACTTCGAGTTCATCAAGATAGCCATTAATCGCGGTGTAGATAATCGCTACTTGATCGCCAACAGGCAATGGCGAGTATTGAGGTTGCTTGAGAATTTCACGAAGACGTTGACCACGAGCTAGTTGAGCTTGAGTGGTTTTGTCTAAGTCAGACGCGAACTGAGCGAAAGCTACGAGGTCATCGTACTGAGCTAGTTCTAGTTTGATCTTACCTGCAACCTGTTTCATGGCCTTGATTTGTGCTGCGGAACCAACACGGGATACCGAGATACCAGGGTTAATCGCAGGACGAATACCAGCGTTGAAGAGGTCAGAGGATAAGAAGATTTGACCATCGGTAATCGAAATTACGTTGGTAGGAATGTAAGCAGATACGTCACCAGCTTGGGTTTCGATGATTGGCAATGCTGTCATCGAGCCACCACCGAGTTCATCACTCAACTTCGCTGCACGTTCGAGCAAGCGAGAGTGTAAGTAGAATACGTCTCCAGGATATGCTTCACGACCTGGTGGGCGACGGAGCAAGAGAGCCATTTGGCGATAGGCTTGAGCTTGTTTGGACAAGTCATCATATACGATCAAAGTGCCTTTGCCTTTGTACATGAAGTACTCAGCCAAAGCTGCGCCAGTGTAAGGAGCGAGGTATTGCAAGGTAGCAGGATCGTTGGCGCTTGCCATAACGACGATCGTGTATTCCATTGCGCCACTTTCGCGGAGCTTGTTAACTACGTTAGCAACGGTAGAAGCTTTCTGCCCGATCGCTACATATACGCAGATACAATCTAGACCTTTTTGGTTGATGATTGTGTCTACCGCAACGGAAGTTTTACCTGTTTGGCGGTCACCAATGATCAATTCGCGTTGACCACGACCAACAGGAATCATCGCGTCGATCGCGGTAATACCAGTTTGCAGAGGTTCAAATACGGATTTACGAGCAATAATGCCAGGGGCAGGAGATTCGATTAAACGAGTTTCGGTTGCTTTGATTTCGCCTTTGCCATCGATAGGTTGAGCCAACCCATCAACAACGCGACCAATAAATGCTTCGCCTACGGGAATCTGGGCAATGCGACCAGTTGCTTTTACCGAGCTACCTTCAGCGATTTTACGACCTTCACCCATCAACACAACACCAACGTTGTCTTCTTCAAGGTTCAGCGCAATGCCGACAGTACCATCTTCAAATTCCAGCAACTCGCCAGCCATGCACTGTTCCAAGCCGTAGACACGAGCGATACCGTCACCGACTTGCAGGACAGTACCAACGTTGGAAACTTGCAGCTCTTGGTTATAATTAGCAATTTGCTGCTTGATAATATTGCTTATTTCGTCAGGTCTGATGCTAACCATAGTTGTGTTTTACCAGTTATCAGCGATCGATTTGTTTTTAATATTTTGGGGATTTAGCTATTAGCTTTTAGCTTTTAGCTTTTGATAATTGGTGATAGGGAATTGGTGATTACTTTTTTCCCTTTTCCTTTTACCTTTTTACTTCTAAACGCCTGCGGTTAGGCTGCTTTTTAGTCGGCGTAGTTGTCCGCGAATGCTGGCATCTACTACTTGAGAGCCAACTTTGATGATTACACCACCGATTAAGTCGGGATTGATGGTCACGGCGAGTTCAACACTCTTGGATTTGGTCATCGCTTTGACGCGATCGCAAATGGTGGCTTCTTGCGCTCTGCTCAATTTCAACGCCGATGTAACTTCAGCAAGGGATACTTGATCGATTACACGCAACAATGACTTGAACTCACTGATGATTTCACCGAGAAAAGCAATGCGTTTGCGATCTACTAATAGAAGCAAAAAGCTTTTGGTGACAGCATCAACTTGCGAACCAAACACACTTTCAATTACGCCTTTTTTGACATTTGCGCCAATTAGGGGACTAGCAAAAAGTTGGCTTAACTCAACAGAATCACTAAGAGTGTTGCCAACAAAGCGCACATCTTTAGCGATCGCATCCAAATTATTCTGCTCTTGCGCTAAGGACATCAAAGCCTCAGCATAGGGAGACACAACTGCTTGACTAACAGAACTAGATTTCATGTTTTCTCCTAGTCAGAACTCAAAAGGGCAATGCTACGGTCAATCAATTCAATTTGAGTGGATTCACTCAAACCGCGATCAAAGTAAGACTGCACACTCGCAAGAGCTTTTTCGGCAACTTGCTGACGCAGCTGCACGATTACACGATCTTGTTCGGTAGCAATCTCTTGATCGGCAGATTCACGCAACCGCGCAATATCTGCATCAACTGTTGCCAAAATTAAATCAGCCGCGTGTTTTGCATCAGCTTCAGCTTTTTGACGTAGGTTATCAGCTTCAGTTTTTGCCTGAGCTAATTTTCCTTGTTGTACGGCAAGCTTATCCGATGCATCCTTTTGGCGCTTTTCTGCATCAGCGATCGCCGATTGGATTGACTCCAAACGCGCTGAGAGAATTTTGCCTAAGAAACCGCGACCTGCATAGATCAAAAGACCGATAACGATCACTAAGTTGATTACGTTAGTTTCCAGAATATCGGTGTTTAGTCCGAATCCTGAATGCTCTACCGCTTCACTTGCAAGTAAGACGAAATTTCTAATCATAAACGTTATTTCTATTACTCAATGGCAAGAAGCCAGACAAGAACTATCTAGGAATATAAAGACTAAAACTAGGATCTTACTAAGTTACCTAGTAGCTTTTCTAGAACTTGGCGACTGAGAGACTCCACTTCCGCATCCAAAGATGCAGTAGCATCCTGCTTTTGCTTGTCGATTTCTGCTTTTGCGCTGGCAACCTTGGCTTGCGCCTCAGCAACAGCAGCATCAATACGTTCTTTACGAATCTTGTTTGCATCCGCTTGAGCGGTAGCCAAAATGTTTTGAGTCGCTTTACGAGCAGTAGCAAGCTCTTGCTCATATTGCTTAACAACTAGTTCTGACTTTTCGAGGCGTTCTTTTGCTCCGATAATTTGGTCTCTAACATAATCATCGCGATCGTCGATCGCTTTGGTTAGAGGCTTAAAGAAAATAACGTTGAGAAGCGCTACGAAAACAATAAACTGCACCGCCATAATTGGAAGCGTGGCATTGATATCAAACAAGCCGCCTTTATGTTCTACTGCTTCCGCAGCCATGAGAACAGTTGAAAAAAGGTTCCAAATTGTCATAGTTATATTGCTGAAACAGCACTCTTTCTAGTGCGATTACGAATTGCAATCACCAAAGGCGATTATCTAGATGTACAAAGAAGCTAAGGATGATCCACAATTACAGGATGGCTATACTTAGCTTCTTTGTGATGCTAGAGCTATTAGGCGAAGGGGTTAGCAAATAGCAATACAAGGGCAACAACCAGACCGTAAATAGTAAGAGCTTCCATGAAAGCCAAGCTCAACAATAGTGTGCCACGGATTTTGCCTTCAGCTTCAGGCTGACGAGCAATACCTTCTACAGCGCGGCTTGCTGCTGTACCTTGACCAATACCAGGTCCAACTGCACCAAGACCAACGGCGATACTAGCGGCGATTACGGATGCTGAGGCTACTAATGGATCAATCACGTTCTTTTTCCTTTCTTAGATTATTGTTATTGGTTTACATATATGGGAAGTAAACTTCCCGAATCAATCGCTTGAATCAATTATTTTGAAGTAAATGAACTTAATGCTCATGTCCTTCATCACCATGCCCTTCCATCGCTTCACCGATGTATGACGCTGCCAGCGTAGAAAAAATCAATGCTTGGATGGCACTGGTAAATAATCCCAGAATCATCAATGGCAGAGGCACAAACAAAGGCACGAGGAGAACCATGACCCCCACAACCAGCTCATCCGCAAGGATGTTTCCGAAAAGACGGAAGCTTAGCGAAAGGGGTTTTGTGAAATCTTCAAGAACCCATAAAGGAAGGAGAAACGGAGAGGCTTGGACATATCTAGTGAAGTATTCCAAACCACGCTTGCTCAATCCAGCATAGAAATAGGCTAGGGAGACTAATAATGCTAGGGCGATCGTGGTATTGATGTCGCTTGTCGGGGCAGCAAGTTCGCCCTCTGGCAATTCGATCAATTTCCAAGGAACTAGCGCTCCTAACCAGTTTGATACGAAGATAAACAAGAATAGACTACCAACAAATGGCACCCATTCTCTATAGTGCTTTTCGCCAATCTGGTCTTTAGCGATGCCCTGAACGTATTCCAGAGCATATTCCATGAAATTTTGAAAACCTGCGGGAACACGCTGGTCAGCTTTAGCGGTGCTAGCTCCAATAAGTCCAGCAACTAGTACTGCACCCATTACAACCCAGCTCACGATTAATACTTGACCATGTACCGTAAAGTTACCGAACTGCCAATAAAAGTGTTTGCCCACTTCTAGCGCGGCAAGACTGGTTTGATGGCTCATTGCATAGCCAAAAGATACTGGATCAATCATGTTCGATATGTTACAACCTGTAGGAGGTCAAATCAGCGAGAATGGAACCCATTGCTCAAATCTTGAGCAAGAATCACTAAAACAGCTACTTTATAGGTCATAAAGCCGAAGAATGCGGGCAGAATTTCCAATTGATCTGATTTGGCAGCGATCGCAATCAGAATTACAAATAAACCAAGGCGAGAAAAACCGAGACGGTTGGACTCACCACCCAATCGGTCTACGCTCTTGGTCAGCATTCTGAAATAAACCGCGCCAACCACTGCCCCAACAGCATAACTGAGAGCGATCGTCCATCCATACCAAAACCACACTACTAAGCCAATAATGACTCCAGAAGCGAGGGTAAGTACTAACAGCTTAAATTTGAGGCGGTTGTACTCTTCCATGCCATCAGACACTGATGTGGATGAGGTTTCTACAACCGTCTGCGAAACTGTACTGTTTTTTGCGGGAATGATCTTCACTGTTGACTTTTAGTGGCTGCTTTTTAGCGAGATTTGCTGATTATTTGAGTGATTTGAGTGAAGAACTGTTACTGAGGATAGTAACGAAAATGGGTGTCCAAAAACTTGGATGTAGCTGCCTACACCGTTGCTAAGCATATCACGCAAGATGTCACATTTGCTTTACAACTCTTCAACAAATAGGTATGGCGCTTTGAACTGAATTAAAACCCAAAGAAATTTTTGAAATCACAGCAAAGCCGCGATTTCAAAAATTTCTTTGAACCGCCTAAAGCCTCAATAGGCTGTGTGTGGCAGCAGAAATCACCCTCCTATACTTTTTGGCGGATACTTTTAATAGGTATTTCGTCTATGGTGGGGTGTTACCATAGCAAAAAGTTTTAGACGAATGCTTAAAAAATTAAATTAAAAAATTAAATTAAATCTTTAATTTTAAATTTATTTTTTAGAACTAAGTGGTCTCCTAAAACTCATTACTTTTTGTGAGCATCCAGAATTTGCAACCTATGTCCACATCTTTCGCTAAGCCTCGCCCGTTTCAGTTTGCTTTCCCAGCCGCAGTTGCTTCTCTTGTCTCTGCTGCTTTGCTGTCTCTAGGAGCGATCGCGCCAAATTCTGCTTCAGCAGAACAACTTCTAGCCCAGTCACAGCCCGTCGCTTCTCCCCAAGCTCAGCCTGTAGAGCCGACTAAGCCCAATTCTCTTGAGAGTAGTGTGTTTAGTATTTCGGGTGGACAGCGATTGATGTCGGAGTCGATGACCGCAATTAGTCAGCAAAATTACGATCAAGCTGTCACTAAGTTGCAAGATGCCCGTCAAGTGTTTAACCAGTTATCAAATTTTTATCAAGAGTTAACGACGAGTTTTTCAGGAATTGATAATCGCATTTCTGATAGTCATCGTCGTAAGGCTCTACAAACGGCTCAGTTACGCGATGAGGCGACTTATCAGCTTGCTGTAGTCTATCGGGCTAAAAATCAGCCTGAATTAGCTGTACCTTTGCTAATTCAGTTAATTCGTAGCCAAGCTCCAACTCGTGATTTGGGTGCACAAGCCTATCAACAGTTATTTGAGCTAGGTTTTGTAGATGCTGCTTTTGTGCGTCCTAACGCATCTGCACCTAAATAGTGATAGTGATGTAGTGTGGCGCTTCGCGCCGCACTATCTTTTAAAGAGTTATGTTTTGGGATAAAAAGCCTCGCGACGCGAGGCTTTTTATGTGGATTTTGCCCACCAAGCTAAGCCGTAGCGCTGATTTAAGTTATTTGTCTGGGGTGATTTAAATACAACTCTGAGTTTGTATTTGCCTGTGGTGGGGATTTTTATGAAAATATGCTGTAAGTTGTCAATTTGACTTACCGATGACCAGATACTTTGAGAAATATCGGTATCGGATGATCGCATTAAGTACAACTCAATTTTATTAAAGCCTTGATCGGTAAAGCCTTCGCCAATATCAAATAATCCATTACCATTTTTGTCGTTTAGCTTGACTTGGCGATCCCAAGTTAGGGTTGCCGAAATAAAGCTATCGGCAACTAACGGATCGCTAAAGACATATTCTTGATATTTATCAGCTTCAACAATATTTGTGTCCCAACCGATCGCCGAAATATTACCTGATCCATTAATTGGAGATTGCTGTCCTGCTTGATATTGTTGAAAAGCTCGATAGGCATTGAGTTGTCCTGCGCCAAGACTGCGACTAAGGGGGATCGCCCGATTTGGATAGGCTTCGGTGTCGAGCCATGTTTTGCCAAATGCATCAAGAATGGTCTTAGACATACCGAGGATTTTGCCATCGCCGCGATCTTGGATCTTGTCAACAGAGTTAATTAATACGGCTTTGATTAGCTCATGGCGACGTGCGTCAATGCTCCATTTGCCGCTTGCAATTTGACGATTAGCATATTCATGCAATAGGGCGATCGCCCCAACCACATGGGGAGTCGCAAAACTAGAGCCATTAGCATTTTTGAATTTACCCTGCAAGGTAGGTAGTTGGAGGTTATTGCCGGGGGCTAGTATCGCCATCGATCTTCTGCCATCAATGGGGCTTTCAACTCCTGCCGTCCATTTCTGATCTTTATTCAGGTCACTAAAGACTTCACCTTGATCGTACTTGCCATTGCTGTTGCGATCGAGATATGGCTCATCAATCAGATTGCCGCGATCTAGCTGGCGATAAATGCCATTGACTTCACGAGTAAACCCAACAGTAAAGCCGTTGTAAAGATCGGTGGGAATTGGTATACCACCTTTACCTTGGTTTCCAGCCACAATTGGCAAAGTGTTATAGGTAGAGGAAATCCAATCAACGCATAGGGTTAGTAAAGCTCCACCATCGAGTGTTGCTTTGGGGCGCGGATCTTCGCTGAGGAGTTCACCAAAGCTAAAATTTATGGCGCGAACGGTACTGTTGTATTGTCGAGCGACATGTTGAGCGGCAATGCAAGCTTCAGGTTGTCCATCTTGACGGCGTTGAGAATATGCCGAAGATAGCAATCTAGCGTCTGGGGCAACACCACGCCGAATTTTATGTTGGCTAATGATTACTGCGGCAACTTGGGCTGAGTGATCATCGACATTGCGATTAGGGATTGCTTTACCATCACGAAAAAAGACTTCGTAGGGCTGAACAATTATGCGATCAAGTTGTAAAAGTTTATTGGAAATTTTATCTACTGCAAAACGACTAGGACGACTTAGCTCAACTTGTCCAACAAATATATCTTTGCCAGTCAGGTTGTAGGGTGGTTGTTGTAAGGTGCGTGCATCAATGCCTTGACGATCCGTTGACTTGTCGATCGCCCAACTTTCGGAGCCAATAGACAGGCTGATCAAAACCCAACCAACAACCCAACCTGACCTACGCATTTTTATCGCCCTCATTGCCTATAATATTTTGCGCCAAAATTACCGCCAAATATTACTAGGATAATCAAAAACTTCTAGTAGTGTTTAGTGCTACTCAAAACTATCAGTAATTTTCATTATAAAAATCGGTTTTTTGAAAGCCCGCCGTTGGCGGGCTTTCAAAAAACCGATTTTGGTGTTTCCAGCGCCGAAGGCGCTGGAAACACCAAAATCGGTTTCATAATGAGAATTGCGGCAAAACTATAGCTGTTGCTACTTTGGCTAAAAGGTATTTTGGCGGTTGAATCTAGGGGCTGAATACGAGAATATGCGTGCATAATTATCTATGTATGCTTACTTATTAATTTAACCTTTGGCAGACAGTCTGAAAATCTATGACAAAAACTTGGGCGATCGCGATAGCTGCAATTTCTTTCTTTGGTATTAGCACCGCAGCCTATGGCGATGCCAAAATGTCACAGCGAGCCAATGATTTAGAAATAGATCGGCAAGTGATCGAGAGTAGTCCTGTATTACAGCGTTGGTTAGATCAACCGCCTAATCTTTTAGAAGATATTTATAGTATTCCTAGCTTTAATACCAAGCTGCGGGTTGGACTTACCTCACGCGATAATTCTTTGGGTGTTGAGGCGGGAGTTGAGGATCTGTTTGTGGGGCGATCGCCTTTGACTATCAGTGGTAGCTATCAAACCGAGTTTAGTGGTCGTGAGAGTGAACTTCAAGCAAATATTCGTTACTATGTTCTGCCATTAGGTTCCTATTGGAATGTTTCGCCAATTGTGGGATATCGCCAATTTAATCAACTAGATCGTCCCCAAATTTCAGGATTAGACTTAGGATTGCAGGGAATTTTAGTTTTATCACCCCAAAGTTCGGATTTGCGACTGAGCCATACTTTTACATCTCCCAGTGGCAGTCTGGAGATGAGTACGACTACCTTGGCTTCTAGTTATGCAATTACGAATAATTTACGCTTAGGTACAAAAATTGAATGGCGGCGATCGCCTTTAATCTATGACAGCCGAGTGGGCTTTTTATTAGAACTGGCGCTGTAAAAACGTTTTTGTGGCGCGGCGAAGCCGCACCACAAAAACGGTGAAGACTATTGCAGTTTGGCGACAGGATGATTAGTTAATAATTGGCGTTGAGTGAGTAGATCGATCGCTGTAACCAATAACTCGCGTTTTTCACTAATGCTAAATAAAACCTTGAGCCGATCGCAGTCGGGCTGACCAAGAGGATCGAGCAGAGCGATCGCCTGTGGCATTCCTGCCCCATTAGCATCAGACTGTAATGGCTGAAAAGTTTCTTTGGCTTTTTGATCAAACTGCATCACAAGGCGATCTCCATCAAAACTGACTTCTGCTGCACCTGTAGGACGACTTTCAATTTCGCCAATGGTAAGAGCAATTTCGGGTTGATTTGGTTGGGTCGCTCTAAGTAGTAACTCTACGGGGCGACGAGTCGGATAAACTTGCCCACGCCGAAATAGGGGTTGATACTTCCATTGCTCCGCAGCACGATCCCAATAGCGGATCGCATAGGAATGGAAGAGATAGTCCTGAAGGCTCACGCCTTGACTGAGCATTAAGGCTCCATGGGCGATCGCTTCAAAGGGCTTATGACTATAAACTTTCCCCATTTTAAAATAGTCTTCGACAAACAAAACCACCGATGGAATCAATGTACAACCGCCAACTAAGAGAATATGTTTAATATCACCTTTGAGAATTCCTTTATTAAAAGCGCGATTGATTAATTCATCGATTGCTGATTGGAGAACCCGATAAAAACCTTTATAGTCTAGTATCTTTTCTAATTGCTGACGACTATAGGTGATTTCAGTAGTAGATTGCGTAGTTAGATCAAAAAAGATTTCGGAAGCGGTTTCTACTTCCGATAGGTTAATCTTAATTCGTTCCATTAAAAATTTAAGAATATTCAGATTGTTTGTTTCACTTCCATTAGTGCCATCTTCACTTCTTTCTAAATAATCTTGGACTAACCATTGATCGATATCTTCGCCACCAATTGTATATCCAGTTTTGGCGATCGCTTCTGCTTGATATTCTGTCCATTCACTGCGATTGACACCGATTTGCTCTCCCCACTTTGCGACATTTTCACCCTTAGGCAGCCGCACCAGTGATAAATCCAATGTACCGCCCCCAAAGTCGATGACTAACACTAAAGCACTAGGTGCGATCGCTTCATAACCGAGAGCAGCAGCCGTTGGTTCATCAAGAATCCGAATCCGAGGTGATGGTAATGTCGGTAAATTTGGCGCAAATATCGCACTACTGCATTCCTCTAGCCAGCGTAAATATTTTTCGTAAGACTGGACAGGCGCAGTCAAGATGATTTCCGATGGAAAGATTTGTTGCGATCGCAGTTTCTTTGATATTTCACGTAAAAATTGACTGCCTAGCCATTCAGGTGTCACTTTCACGCCATCAAGCTTAGGAACATAATTTACATTAGCCGCCAACCGCCGTTTGATTTGACTAAATAATCTTGGTTGAGAGCGATCTTTGCCTTGATCGATAACGCGCTGACCGATTTCGACTATTTCCGTTTGAGCATTCTGCACATATATTAACGAAGGTACAAGCCCATTTAAAGGCGCAGGACGATTAAGCTCCTCAAAAATCATTGTTTCAGGTTGATCTGTAGCAATATTCCATCGTGCAATCACGGTGTTGCTACTACCAAAGTCAATGGAGATTGCGCTCATAATTATCCTTGATTAGTTATCTACAGCAATTTGCGATCAAGCACAAACTAAGAAAATCTTTAAAAAGGTTGATTTGCAACCTTTTTAAAGATTTTCTTGTGGTTGGTTTGCTTGGTAATTGGTGTAAGAATGATGAGATTGACATCATAGCGCGATCGCATATTTCTTGCTTACACCAGAACACAAAATGGCTACGCCATAAGGCTTAACCTAGTAAGCTGTCCCGCCCGCGTAGCGGGCGGGACAGCTTCTGGTTTTAGGTTTTAATTATTATGTGCTACTTACAAAGGTTTGTTTCCTCGCCAAAGGCGGGAAAGCAAACCACATAGTTCACTAGACTGAAAAACGCTATAGGTTCCCTTTGAATTTAGTTGGGGATAGTTGCTGGTTCTAAGCCTGTAGCTTTTCCAAATTTGCGAAGGCGATCGCTTTCAGGTTCCATCCATGAATAGACAAAGTGACTGATGCAATTAATCTTTGGTTGTCTAGCAAGGATAGCTCGCGTTTGAATCTCAAAGCTAGGATGTCCATCAAATCCCTGTCCCCAAGTCCCCGCTAAGATTGGACAAACTAAAGTCTCAGGGGCAGATTGGCGGACAACCTCAGCCACTTGTTCCGCAACACATTGACCATCAGCACAAAGTGCATAGGTCATTGGATGACGTTCCATGGACTTAGGGAACCGATCCCATGGCTGCATTTTCGGATCGAACCGACCTGCCTCAGCACGATTGCCATTAGGAAAGAACACCGTGCCAATCGGCATATTACTTTGCTGGAGGGGAAGAGTAACTGTATTCACAAAATTAATCACCCCTCGATGAGCGTGATTAGTAGCAATATTCCAGAGCAGCCTTTTTGTGTTCGCCGCAGTTTCTCTAGGATTTTTAATGTTAGTCGGTTGCACATTGATCGCTTCCGCCATTTTTTTCTCAGTCTGAATCACATCATCAGCCGTGATATCTCCATTTTTGAGATAGAGAGCCATTAGCTCACGCACATTTTTATTGTCAATGCTATTGAGCAAAGCCGATCGCGAAGATTGTCCATGAATCCAAAGTTGTTTGACGTTATTAATCAATTCACCCGTGGAATTAGTGGGATAGCGCACATAGTCAAATACCATCCCGTCAGGATTGCGTTTGATCAAAGCATTGACAGCGGCTGTCAGATCGGCTTTAGCGATCGCACTGTAGGGATCGACAAATAAGTGATCAACTTCATAGGCATCTTCATAAAAAGCACGTCCATTGCTAACCAAGTTGCGATTGAAATTGGTATTGGCAATACTATTTTCCCCTTTACCATTCAGAGCCAAAGCCCCCGCTTTCCCCCTGATTTCGCTATAGCCATAGCCAAAATTCATTGCAAATGACCAACCATAAACCTTGAGTCCTCGTTCTCTGCCAATCTCGATCGCTCTTTGCCATAGATCGTAATCCGCAGGCACTTCTCCTGCTTTGACTGCTTCCTCCATTACCGATCGCCAAGGTGTCGGATTATCGGCTACAGGGAGCAAGACGCGCCCATCATAAAAGACTTCGACAAAAACTTGGTTATAGCCACGATTTACCATTTTGTCGAAAACATCCTCCAAAACGCCTGACTTAACATCATTGGGATATAGCCTTACCCAAGTGGCTTGCGTTTGGGGTTTGCTGCGATCGCGACAGGCTTGTAATTCTGACTTATGTTTTTGGACAATAGCCTGATATTGCGATTGAGCATTAGTGTTACTAGGATTTATGACTAAAGCTGATTTTCGTAATTCATGTTTTCGCAAAATTTCCGCCTTGCTCACATCACAGGTAGGCTTGCCCCACAGAATTTTATCTGGTAAAGATCCCGCGATCGCTTTTACTGCAAAAGCTGAGTTTAAGATGCTAATAGAGGCGATCGCCAACAAATTAAATTTATTGATCTTGCTTAGATTTCTTTTGTATTTCATAGACTAAAAAATGGTAATCCCAGTAATTTAAGGAGACTGCTCAGAAATAAATCCTATACTATCCGCGTTTTCATAGACGAACTTGGCTTAACAATGTGGCACACTGACAAGTGTATTTCATGACCGCTTCACCATGCTTCACAACCCCGCCAGATTTAAGCCTAGCCCTATCGAAGATGATTCTGAAGAAAATGATGAAGAATTAGAGTTTTATGACTTCAATGAACCCGAACCAGGTAGTCCACCAGGAACGCTGATCATTGATGAAGATGCGACTATTCCCAATATCTTCTTGATTGATTACAATGCCGATGAAGCTCTAGGCATTCAGCTTGCTACGCCAGAAGAATGCTTTCCTTATCTAGATAGCCAATCAGTCTCATGGGTCGATGTGCAAGGCTTGGGTTCTGAAGAAGTCTTAAAACGTTTAGGCAAAGTGTTTAAATTACATGAGTTAGTCCTTGAAGATATTGTCAATATTCCTCAACGCCCCAAGGTTGAGAGCTTTGAGGAACAGGAATTGATCATTCTACATATGGTGACGAGTCGTGAAGATGGTCGGGGTTTTTATGATGAGCAGGTAAGTTTAATCTTAGGCAAAAACTACATCCTTACCGTCCAAGAAGAACCTGAAAACGACGTGTTTGAGCCAATTCGTCAGCGGATTCATCGCAATCGTGGGGTAATCCGATCGCAAAAGGCTGATTATCTTGCCTATTGTTTGATTGATGCGATCGTTGATGGATTTTTCCCTGTGCTAGAGGACTACGGCGAACGTCTCGAAGATTTACAGGATGAGGTGGTGGAAAATCCCACCCGCCAAACTCTCGATAAAATCCATAAAATCAAGCGTGAACTTTTGTTGCTCCGTCGTGCAATTTGGCCGCAGCGTGACGCAATTAATTCTCTAATTCGCGAAGAAAGCCCTTTGATTGATCGCGAGGTAAGGGTTTTCTTGAGAGACTGCTATGACCACACGGTACAGGTAATGGACATGGTTGAGACCTATCGCGAACTTGCCGCCAACTTGATGGATATTTACCTATCATCTTTGAGCAATAGCACCAACGAGATCATGCGCTTCTTGACTGTCATCTCAACGGTATTTATTCCTCTTACTTTCGTGTCGGGAGTCTATGGAATGAACTTTGATACAGAGAGTCCATGGAATATGCCCGAATTAAAGATGCCGTTGGGATATCCGTTCTTTTGGCTGTTGATTATGTCTATTTCTGGCGGATTGCTATTTTACTTTTGGAAAAAAGGCTGGCTATTCAGTCCAAAATAAGTTCAGAATTAGGGACTATAGCTTTTGGGCTAAAATATTACTGATGTTGCGTGGAATAAAGATTGCCCTCACCCCCCAGCCCCCTCTCCCAGAGAGGAGAGGGGGAGCAAAATCCAGAAAATTCTTGTTCCCCTCGCCCTTTGGGAGAGGGGCTAGGGGTGAGGGTCTTAGAAACTTCCACGTAACATCAGATATTACTTAAATCCAAGCCAAAACAACTCACTACTACCTAAGATATGTCTACTCCTGAAGCTCTAAAAGAAAGATTTGTGGTGATCGCTAGCAAGCGTGAATTATTGGTGCAGTTGTCTCTCAAAGATAATTTGGGCAGCTTGAGCATCGATGTGATCCAAGCTTTAGAAGAACTTGATGATCTCTTGATTGAAATCAGAAAGATCTTCCCTGATTGGCAACAGGACTAGAATATCCTTATGCCTCCTAAATTAACTTCATTCCATTCTCAAGTTAATGTTCAGCGTCAAGTCAAGATCCCCATGCGTGATCGCATTAACTTGACGGCTGACATTTATCGACCCAAAAATGTTGACACGCCTTTGCCCGTGCTATTGATGCGCTTGCCCTATGGTCGAGCGATCGCTTCTAGTTGTACCTATGCTCATCCTAGTTGGTATGCCAGCCAAGGCTATATTGTCGTGATCCAAGATGTGCGTGGTTGTGGCACTTCTGAGGGTGAATTCTATCCATTTGTTAGCGAATATGATGATGGATTTGACACAGTGGAATGGTGTGCAAAGGAACTAGAAGGCAGTAGTGGCAAGGTAGGAATGTATGGATTTTCCTATCAGGGGGTAACCCAATTCCAAGCTGCTGTGCAACAGCCTGAAGGACTAGTTACAATCTGTCCGACTATGGCAACGGCGGACTTGTATCACGGTTGGTTTTATTTTGGTGGTGCGCTTTGTCTGGACTTTGACTTAGGCTGGGCTTTACAGCTAGCTCAAAATCGAGCATGGTATTTAAAAAAAGAACCACAAGCAACCAACCTGTTTGCAGCCCAAAAGCAGTTCTCTAAATGGTTAGAGACAGTGCCATTAAGTGAAATAGAATTATTTAAGAATGAGTCTTTTGGAGATTTTGGTCAATTCTTTTTTGATTGGATTGGGAATCAGCAAGCTGATGATCAATATTGGCAACAGCTAAATCCTCTCAGTTATTTTGATCGCTATGATTTACCTGCTTTACACATTGCGGGATGGGCAGATATTTTTATTGAGGCGACGATTAACACCTATCACCAAGCGAAATCCGCAACTACGAAACCGCAGCATTTAGTAGTTGCACCTTGGCAGCATATGCCTTGGCTACCGAAAGTCGGTGAGATTGATTTTGGTGAAGCGGCTGTTTCTAAAATTGATCAATTGCAAGTGGATTGGTTTGATTTTTGGTTAAAAGGAATTGAGAATGGAATCTGCGATCGCGCTCCCGTTCAAATGTTTTTTATGGGCAAAAATCACTGGCTAGATTTACCAGAATTCCCAAAAGATACTCGCACAAAAGTATTCTATCTCTCTTCCCAAAAACAACTAAGCGACCACCCCCCAATCATCAATCATCAATTACCCGATATCTACGTCTACGATCCGCGTAATCCCAATCCTGCTACACCCTATGGATTCTATGATCAGCGTCATGTGCATCATCGTTGGGATGCATTGGTTTATGAGAGTGCAGAACTGGATGAAGAGATAGCGATCGCAGGTATTCCCGAATTTATTCTTTATGCGGCTACTACTGCTCCTGATACGGATTGGGTGATTAAGCTCTTAGATATTTATCCCGATGGTAAGCAAATGCTAGTGTCGATGGGTGTTTTACGCGCTAAGTTCCGTAAATCATGGACTGAGCCTGAATGGATTGAATCTGATGTGGTGAATGAATATCGGATTAAGTTGCGTCCCACCTGTCAGAATTTTGCTCAAGGGCATCGGATTGGTGTTGCGATCACAAGTTCGGCTTTTCCTGCGATCGAGCGACATTCAAATACACAAAAGTTGCCGTCAGAGGCAACAGTCTGTGACTTTGTAGAGGCAACACAGCAAATTTTTCATGGTGCGGAATATCCTTCTTGTTTGCAGTTGCCAGTTTTTTAGAGAAGTCGCTCAAGCGGACTAATCACGCCCTTACCGCCACGATTGAGATGAATAACGAATGTAATTATGAAGTAACTAACCTAAATAATACATGATATCGTCGGGCTAACACGCTCTTTAGATAATTAGCCAGAATTTTTCTGTATAATGCACTATATAGAGTAATTAGCCAGAATTTTTCTGTATAACATCCCTATTAGGGTGATTAGCCAGAAACTTGACTTTCAGCCTAATCACCATATAGTCATATTAGACAGAAAAATTCTGGCTAATACATAGTTAGCCCTCCTTTAGTTACTTGTGGCAACGGTATTGTAAAGTGGCTGGCAACAGAGAATAATTAGCTACGGTCTTATGCCAGTATGACTAACCAGCGTGAAGCTTTACTCCAATCAATCACAACAACAATCGCTGATTATCGACAGGGCGAGATCCCCACTATTAATCCAAGTCATGTGAATAGATGGGTAACTCAGTTTGACAAGTTTGGTTGTGACGACAATGCTCAAATGGTGATCCTTGAGCAGATAGATCGTATTCTGAAAACCTACTATATTTCCCATGAAAAGGCTCAAGTCTTTATTCATAGAGCGTTAATTTCCGAAAGACTACTTGGGGCAGAGCCTGCCAAAAAATTGCCAAATACAAAATTTCTGAAAATCCAAACAAAAGGTAGTAGTCAAAACGATTTATTGAGCATTTGCGATTCGCTTCTTCAAAGACTATATGGAATTGAGATTAAAGACTGTGGTAGAAGTCCAATTGCTTATATTTATTTTGATGATTGCTTATATTCTGGCAATAGGGTGCGACGTGACATTATTTCTTGGTTGCCAAAAGCCATACATGGAACAACTTTACACATAATATTTTTTGCACATCATACAGAAGGGTTTGAGTATTCAAAAAGAAAAATTGAGGAGCAAGCACATCTAAGAAATATTTCAGTACATTTTTGGAAATGGTATGAATTTCACAACTCACGACGGATTCCGTCAAGATTTGATTGCTTCTGGTCTCATGAAATCTCTGGTGATCAATTTGTCGATCAATATATTCATGCAGTAAATAATCAGCGACTTCAAAAGTCTAATCAATCTTTCCCGCCTTTATTTCGTCCTAATAATATGCCAACTCAGGACAGTATTTTTTCTTCACCTGCTGCCCGTGAAGTGATTGAGTACGCATTCTTGAAGGCTGGCGCATACATTGTTTCACTACCTAGAAGCCCGAACAGTAGTATGCGACCATTAGGATATGACTATTTGGAGTCTTTAGGATTTGGGGCAATTCTGATAACATATCGTAATATCGCAAATAACTGCCCACTGGCATTATGGTGGGGTGATCCCAGTAAAGCTTACCCATTAAGTGCTTGGTATCCCCTGTTTCCTCGGACAGTTAACATCACGCCAATTCCTGAATTGGAGGAGTTTTGAAGATGCTAGCAGTAGCAAAGCTTCCTGAATCAAGAACATACAATAGGCTAGAATGCATTACTTTTCGTAAGACTGCTGAAAAATTCGGTGGGTTGTCTAACATGGCAGGTGGATACCTGTTAAATGTTAACGGAGTCAAGATTTTGACCTCTGAGGCACTCTATCAAGCTTGTCGTTTCCCTCATCTACCTGAAGTCCAAAGACTAATCATTGCTGAACGGAGTCCCATGACAGCAAAAATGAAAAGCAAGCCTTACCGAGATAATTCTCGTGTTGACTGGGATATAGTCCGAACAAAAGTAATGCGTTGGTGTTTGCAGGTAAAACTTGTTCAAAATTGGGAGAAATTTAGTGAGCTTCTACTAGAGACAGGAGATTTGCCAATTGTTGAAGATTCAAGGAAAGATGATTTTTGGGGTGCTAAACCAGAGGACGAAGAAATTCTTACTGGTGCTAATGTGCTTGGACGTTTGTTAATGCAAGTAAGAGAACAAATAAAGACTGGAGAAATTACTTCCGAAACAATTGTAAAGCCTCTTCCAATTCAAAATTTTTTGTTGTATGGACAAGAAATTAGCTCAGTTTCAGCAAATAGTGAATATCATCTAGACAATTACAGGGATTTACTGGACTTTAACAAGGTAAATAACCAACCTGATTCAGAAGTCGTTTTGCCAGATGCTCCTATGCTTGAGTCTGATTTTAACGGAAAAAATAGCATAAATAGCCATGTGAGTGCTGAGCCTATTGAATCCGAACACCAAAAATATGATGCTTCTCAAATTATGATGCCATACATAATAGGTAGCTTGAAAACCGAACGCACCGATAAAGAGTTAGTTAAGATTTTCGAGAACACTGATTTGAAGATAATGCGTAAGTGGTTAGATCGAGCGGTTGAGCTTGGTAAAGTTAGAAAACTTTCTAAACCAGTTCGGTACATTGCAGAATCTCAATTAACTTTAATCAATTAGTTAGCTCTTGCAGTCGGATGGCTAACACTGCGTTGGAGCCGACCGTATCAAGGTTATTTCTAAAAGCCAAAGTGTGACTGCGCGGCTCAACTAGACCGTTAGTTGGTAAACCAATGAACAAGACTCCTCATAGGTCTTTTTGACAATCCTTGATACCACACACAGTTCAGATAGTTTTGTTTACGTTGGGTCTTCTTGATAGGAACACAAGTGTCCTGATTTTGTTTATCTCTATGGGTGCGACCTCAATACAATACAATTATTAGACAGCAGCAGGAAACCCATACTGATTGAGATTGTCCCAGAATTGCTCCCAACGAGTAGAAGTTAAAACTAAAGCTCTTAAACTCAAAATTATGC
>NZ_JAYGIF010000165.1:0-20227 GCF_034931345.1 Pseudanabaena sp. CCNP1317
ACATGGCTCTGCCTTGATTCACTTCCAGTTGGTAAATCTGACAGATTGTATTTCAAGCTCATTGGTTCAATCCTTTTCCTCAATTTAATTTTCATTAAAACTCCTGCTAAGGAATTTTGACAAGCTTTACATTGGTAAAATCATATTAGGTGCTGAAAGTTATGTTTATCGGTATAAGTAAGCTGATTAGTCAAAATTATGGTGATTATCTATGAGAAACTTGCTGTTTTTTCGTTTATAATCCTAAAAGCTATTTGATGTATCACCTATGACTTCGCTAGATTATCAAGTTTTATCGCGCCGCATTTACAGTAATTTTCCTATGATTGGTTGGTTGTTGCGGCGTTGGGCGGCTTGGCAGTTGGCGAAAGATGATGGATCGGGTGAGGCTGTGGCGATTTTGGCGGAGGTGGTGACGCGGAGTCGGGATCGGGCGGTGAGGGAGATGGCTCTGGCGGTACTAAATCGGTTGAGGACGCAGGATGCTATTAATGGGTTTTGTCGGGTGTGGGTGGAGACTAGGCATGAGGATTTGACGGAGATCTTGAGGAGTCGGCGTTATGTGGCTACGGAACGGAGGTTGCGGGTGTTGTCGGCGTTGAAGGTGGGGGCGTTGGATGTGGTGAAGCGGGGTGGGGTTGAGGTTTTAGATTTTTTATTGGCAGCGCTTAATGATCGCGATACGCAGGTGGCGACTGTGGCGGCTAGTTGTGTTTCTGCGCTTGAGAATAGGGTGGTGATTGATGAGTTGTGTAGGCGATGGGTTGAGTCTCGAAGTAGTCAGTTGGATGGGATTATTCGTCAGGGTGTTTATGTTGCGAGTCAACCTGTGGCGGTGCGGGTGTTGACGGCTTTGAAGTTTAATCAGGTTCAGAAGATTAGGGATGGGGGGATTGAGGTTTTAGATTGTGTGCTGAAGGCTCTTGATGATAGGGATATGGAGGTTGTGCGATCGGCGAATGTTTGTGCGGTTAGTTTGACAAATAGGGGGGCTATTGATGAGTTATGTAAGCGGTGGGCTGGTTCTCGAAATAAAAGATTAGAGGGGATTATTGGTCAGGGTGGTTATATTGCGAGTCAGCCCATAGAAGTTCGAGTATTGACTGCATTGAAGTTTAATCAGATTCAGGAATTTGCCAATGCAGACATAGACATTTTAGATTACCTTATAAAGGCACTTGACGATGCAGATTCAAAAATTATAGAAGTTGCAGAGATTTGTATTAGACAGTTAAGGAACCAACAAACTATTGATTCTCTTTGTAGTCGTTGGGTGCAGAATCGTAATCAGCAATTAGAAAAGATTATTCGACAAGGAAATTATTTACCAAGTCAGCCTATACGAGTTCGGATTTTGGTTGCATTAAAATTTAATCAGTTTCAAGCAATTGATTTGAAGGAAGCAATGACTGTTGATATCTTACTAGCTGCGATGAATGATAAAGATTCTCAAATTGTAAAATTTGCAAATTATTCACTTACTCACTTAAAAGATAAAGCAATAATTGATAGCCTATGTAAACGATGGATAGAGAATCCAAGCAAATTGCTAGAAAATATAATCCGAGAAGGTGGTTACGAACCTGAAGAAGCAAGTGATAAAGCCTTGTTCTATTTTTTAATGGATGAATGGCAGAAGTATGAAGATCTTGACTTTGATCAAAGTTTATTATCTAAAGCCTATAGATCTGCAAATCAAGGTATACAAAATCGAATTTCTGATAAATCCAGAAAGGCAGGTAGATCTGAGTTCATAAAAATTATAACTAACTCTAATCGTAGTTTTGATGATGAGAAAATGACAGATCAGGACTGGGAGACTTTTATTGACATTTTGGCAAGTAATCCAGACAGAAAAGTAATATGGAGATTTTTATATAACGCACCTGCTATTCGTAGCAAACAGCTTTTAGATAAATTGTCAAAAGCTTCTTTTCAGTGGTTCAAAGATGAAGAGAAGAAAATAGTAATAGAATTATTCAACCAATGCCAAAACATAAAAGAGCAAGACTTCACTTTGGGTACACTGACTAAAACTCTAACAGGTCATAATGACTCAATTTGTAGCTTAGTAATCAGCCCTGATAATCGAGTATTAGCTTCTGGTGGTAGTAGTAGATGTAGAAGTATTAAATTATGGAGTTTACCAGAAGGAAAATGCATAAAAACGATTGAGACAGGTCATGATTCTGCTATTTACAGCCTAGTAATCAGTCCTGATGGTCAAATTTTAGTCTCTGGTAGTAAAGATAAAAATATTAAGCTGTGGAGTTTTCCAAATGGTAATCACATAAAAACAATTGAAACAGGTCACACTTTCTTCAGAGACGGATTAAGTCTAGCAATAAGTCCTAATGGGCGAATATTATTTTCTACTGGGGGGGACTGTCTTCTAAATTTATGGAGTTTACCAGATGGCAATCACATAAAAACTGTCAAACTTCCTTTTCCTGGGGATAGAGGACTAGTAATAAGCCCGAATGGGGAAATGCTAGCTTTTTGCAGTGAAAAAACTAGCATTGGGGTAAATAAGTTGCCAATTAATATCAACGAGATAACAAATTCATATTGGGAATTTTCCTATGATAACACTAAACGTTTTCGCAGCGATGACGATGATGATAATGATATTAGCGTTCATGATTTTGTAATAAGTCCCGATAGTAAAATACTATTTTCTGCTAGTTCTAAGATTGATCTATGGAATTTACAAAGCAGTAAACATATGAAAAGTTTTACACATAAATTCAATATGAGTCTAGCAATTAGCCCAAATCAAAAGATATTAGTGTCTGGAGGTGCGGATAATAATATCTATTTATGGAGTTTGCCAGATGGTAATCTTATCCGCACTCTTAGTAGCAACAATCCATGGGTTGAGAAATTAGTAGTAAGTCCTAATAGTCGAATATTAGTATCTGGTCATTGGAACAATAACATATGCTTATGGGATTTACCTAAAAACATCTCTATTAGTAAACTTAGCACTAAAGATGTTGATGAAATTGAAGCAATGATGAAAGATTCTAATTTAGAAAGAAGTTATTTTAATGTACTTAAATTTACACTTTTTCTCATTCGTTTAAGACAGCAATTTGATATCGATATTGAAGATGTATCCAGCGATGTTCAATTTAGTGAATTTGATATTGAGATTGATGGATAAACAAATCGCTAGTTATAAACATCTCCCCTAGCCCCAATCGTATATAGCCAAAATTATGGTAATTCCCGATGAGAGACTTGCTATTCTTTCGTTTATAATCCTAAAAGCTATCTGATGGATTACTTATGGCTTCGCTAGATTATCAAGTTTTATCGCGTCGTATTTACAGTAATTTTCCTGTGATTGGTTGGTTGTTGAGGCGTTGGGCAGCTTGGCAATTGGCGAAAGATGATGGATCGGGTGAGGCTGTGGCAATTTTGGCGGAGGTGGTGACGCGGAGTCGGGATCGGGCGGTGAGGGAGATGGCGCTGGCGGTGTTGAATCGGTTAAGGACGCAGGATGCTATTAATGGGTTTTGTCGGGTGTGGGTGGAGACTAGGCATGAGGATTTGACGGAGATCTTGAGGAGTCGGCGTTATGTGGCTACGGAACCGAGGTTGCGGGTGTTGTCGGCGTTGAAGGTGGGGGCGTTGGATGTGGTGAAGCGGGGTGGGGTTGAGGTTTTAGATTTTTTGTTGGCGGTGCTTAATGATCGCGATACGCAGGTGGCGACTGCGGCGGCTAGTTGTGTTTCTGCGCTTGAGAATAGGGTGGTTATTGATGAGTTGTGTAGGCGATGGGTGGAGTCTCGAAGTAGTCAGTTGGAGGGGATTATTCGTCAGGGTGGTTATGTTGCGAGTCAACCTGTGGCGGTGCGGGTGTTGACGGCGTTGAAGCTTAATCAGATTCAGGAGATTAGCGATGGAGGGATAGAGGTTTTAGATTGTGTGTTGAAGGCTTTTGATGATAGGGATATGGAGGTTGTGCGATCGGCGAATGTTTGTGCGGTTAGTTTGACAAATAGGGGGGCTATTGATGAGTTGTGTAAGCGGTGGGCTAGTTCTCGGAATAAACAACTAGAACAGATTATTCAGAAAGGGAAGTACATTACAAGTCAATCGGTAGAGACTCAAGTTTTGGTTACACTCAAATTCTATCCATCCCAAAAAATAAAGGTAGATAGTACAGAAGTTTTAGATTTTTTGATAGAGGCACTAAGGGATCGGGATAATGAAATTGTTAAATCTGCGAGTATTTCTATAACTCAAATAAAAGACAAAAATATAATTGATGTCCTTTGTAAAAAATGGATCGATAATCCAACTGATTCATTAGAATATATTATTCGGCAAGGCGGCTACGAACCATATGAAGCAAGTACTAAAGCTTTGTTTTATTTTTTGTTAGGTGAGTGGCAAAAATATGAGGATCTGGATTTTGATCAAAGCTTATTATCAAAAGCTTACTATGGTGCAAGTGATAGTATCCAGAAGTTAGTTGCAGACAAGGCAAAGTTGGCAGGAAGAATAGAATGGATAAAAATCCTAACTAACACAAAAAAAGGTTTTAGTGTTGAGGAAATGACGGATAACGAATGGAGTAATTTTACTGATATTTTAGTAGCTCATCCAGACAGAAAAGAAATATGGAGATTTTTGTATCATGCACCTGTAATTTGGAGCAAAAGATTACTCGACAACTTGGCAAAAGCATCTTGTAAATGGTTTAGGCAAGACGAACAAAAAACAGTAGAAACTTTGTTAACTTTATCAAGAAAATCTCAAGAACATTATTTTTTATTATCTCAATGTTTGCTTGAAATTCCCATCTCGACCATCCAAGGGAATAATCAAAATGGGTTCATGAATCAATCAACTTATTCTTTAGCGATCAGCCCAGACGGAAATGTCTTAGTATCGGGAAATGGTGACAAAACAATAAAGAGGCAAAAGGAGTTTTCTGGTAAATATGTTGCTATCAAGGGAAACGGGGACAAAGCAAAAAACAGTCAAGAGGAAGTACAGTTACTTTCCCAAAGTTTATGGAATTTAACTGATGGTAGACCTCTCAAAAACTTAAGCATAGAGTATGATTTAGCTGCCTCACTGGTAATTAGTCCAGACGGACATATTTTAGCATCAGGCAGTTGGGATAGCACAATACGTTTATGGAGCTTGCCTAATGGCAATTATCTTAAAACTCTTAAAGGTCATGCGTACTCAGTCTATTCTTTATCAATCACTCCAGACGGACACACCTTAGTATCAGGTAGCGGGGACAGCACAATACGTTTATGGAGCTTGCCTAATGGCAATTATCTCAAAACCCTCAAAGGTCATACCGATTCAGTTCTTTCTCTGGCGATCACTCCAGACGGACGCACTTTAGTATCAGGTAGTGGGGACAGCAAAATACGCTTATGGAGCTTGCCTAATGGTAATCATCTCAAAACTCTCAAAGGTCATATCTCTTCAGTCTATTCTTTGTCAATTACGCCAGATGGACGTATTTTAATATCATCTGGTCATGATGGAACGATACGTTTATGGAGTTTGCCTAACGGGGAGCTTTTAAAAAACATCAAAGGTCATACTGATTCAATTCCTACTCTAGCAATTAGTTCAGACGGATTTACTTTAATATCAGGTAGTGCGGATGGAAAAATATGTCTATGGAGTTTACCTGATGGAAATCATCTCAAAACTATTTCAGGATACAATTTTGTTAACTCTGTAGTAACTAGTCCCAATGGAAATTTTTTCGCAGCAGCTAGTTGTGATGGGATGATTCGTTTATGGGACGGCATTAATATTAATTCCCCAATTAGTAGGCTCACTAATCAATATATTAAATTACTTGAATCTCAAATCAAAGAATCTACCATAGAAGAAGATGTCCGCAATGCTCTCAAGTTTACCCTTGCTTTGATTCGATTAAGACAACAATTTGACATCGATATTGAAGATGTATCGAGTAATGTTCAATTCAGTGAGTTTGATATTGAGATTGACGGATAAACAAATCGCTAGTTATAAACATCTCCCCTAGCCCCAATCGTATATAGCCAAAATTATGGTAATTCCCGATGAGAGACTTGCTATTTTTTCGTTTATAATCCTAAAAGCTATCTAATAGATTACTTATGGCTTCGCTAGATTATCAAGTTTTATCGCGCCGTATTTACAGTGATTTTCCTGTGATTGGTTGGTTGTTGAGGCGTTGGGCGGCTTGGCAGTTGGGTAAGGATGATGGGTCGGGTGAGGCGGTGGCGATTTTGGCGGAGGTGGTGACGCGGAGTCGGGATCGGGCGGTGAGGGAGATGGCGATCGCGGTGTTGAATCGTTTGAAGACGCAGGATGCTATTAATGGGTTTTGTCGGGTGTGGGTGGAGACTAGGCATAAGGATTTGACGGAGATCTTGAGGAGTCGGCGCTATGTGGCTACGGAACTGAGGTTGCGGGTGTTGTCGGCGTTGAAGGTGGGGGCGTTGGATGTGGTGAAGCGTGGTGGGGTTGAGGTTTTAGATTTTTTGTTGGCAGCGCTTAATGATCGCGATACGCAGGTGGCGAATGTGGCGGCTAGTTGTGTTTCTGCGCTTGAGAATAGGGTGGTTATTGATGAGTTGTGTAGGCGATGGGTTGAGAATCCCAATCCTGAATTAGAGTCAATTATTCGGAAGGGAAATTATGCACCTGATGAGGTAAGTAGTAGAGCTTTATTTTATTTTTTACTGGGTGAGTGGCAAAAATACGAGGATCTGGACTTTGATTACAGTCTTTTAGCTAAAGCTTATCAATCAGCAAATAAAGGTGTGCAAGCAAGGTGTAGTGAAAAAGCCAAAATAGGAGGAAGAATTGAATGGGTAAAAATCCTGACTAATAGTAAAAGAGGATTTGATGTAGAGAAAATGACAGATAAAGATTGGGAAGCTTTTGTTGATATTTTGGAAGTCCATCCAGAAAAAAAGGAGCTATGGAATTTTTTATACAATGCTCCTGTTATTTGGAGCAAGAGACTTTTAGATAAATTATCAAAGGGATCGTTTAAGGGTTTTAATCAAGATCAAAAGTCTGCTTTAAAAAGTCTATTTGATTTAGTTAAAAATATTACAGATGAAGAGTTTATATCAGCATTTCTATATCTATTTATTCGAGAACCTGAGTATCAAATTTTAACTAATCAAGTTTTAACTAATCCTACTGAATGGGATTTAGGAAGGACATATTATAGATCCCCAACAATTAGTCCTAACGGCAAAATGTTGGCTTTGAGAGTTGGAGAAGAGTCAGTAATTGAATTGCGAAGTCTACCAGATGGTAAGCATATTAAAACTATTTCTAGTAGTACTTCTAGCTTTGTATTTAGCCATGATAGTTGTATTTTAATTTCGGTTCCTTATGGTGAATCCAATATTTACTTATGGAGTTTGCCAGATGGAAATTGTATTAAAAGTCTTACTCGTGTTAACTCACCAATTATAATTAGCAATGATGGCAAAATGTTGTTGTCAGGTGGTTCAGGCGGAACTGTTATGTTGTGGAGTTTGCCGAGTGGAACACTGATAGAAACTATACCCATGAGTTATCATGAATACACAGGTAAGATTGTAATAGAAGGAAATAATGCTGGTCGCGTGAGTGTTATATCTTTAGCTCTTAGTTCTGATGATCAATTATTAATAGTTGGAACCAACACAAATGGAAGTAGTATTATCATATTGTATGACTTATTAAACAGGAACTATTTGAGAAAAATAGACATTAATCACGAATATGCAAAATATTTGGGTGAAGTATACCGAAAAACAAAATCTGTGAAAAATTTAAGAAAAACCCTGCCAAGAGGGGGTATGCTGGAAGTACGCTATCAGACACGGGATGAATCTTATCCTCAGTATTTAAACGAGCTTGTAAATGAACCTGAATATGATGCAGGAATGAGATTTGAGGTTAGTTATGCCCCATTTGGGGTAGACAATTTACTAACTAATCAGAATAATAATCTATTAGTCTCTTATGGCATAAGTGGGCATATGAATGGTATTGCTTTATGGAGTCTACCTAATATCAAATATACACGAACACTTATAGAGCAAAGTTTTTTCAAAAAAATTGGGTCTGAAAAGCTTGCATTAAAATCTAATCGTTGGACTTTAGGAACAGAAATACTTCTCACTTCAATTGAAGGATGTACAATCAGTCCCAACGGTCAATTATTAGTCTCAAACATTATTACTCACTTAATAAATAGCAATAGAAAGGAGCACACAATGTCTTTTTGGAGCTTGCCCGATGGAAAACTTTTAAAAACTATAATAGGTGATAATGAAGAACTTTTAGGAGAGAGTGTAATTAGCCCCAACGGACAAACATTAACCTCTATTAAAACAAGATTGTCAAATAATAACTTAGAACATGCAATCTGCTTATGGAATTTATCTGATGTCAAGACCCCACTCAGCAAATTCACTACTCAAGATATTTCTAAGATTGAGGAAATCAGAGATTCCACAATGAAACCAAGTGTCCGTAACGCTTTGGAATTTACTCTTTCTCTTATCCGTTTAAAACAGCAATTTGACATCGATATCGAAGATGTATCCAGTGATGTCCAATTCAGCGAGTTTGATATAGAGATTGATGGATAAACAAATCGCTAATTATAAACATCTCCCCTAGCCCCAATCGTATAAATTTCAACCTCACCCGAATCAATCCGCACAGTAAATACAACCCTATTTTTACCAACCCGAAGTCGATAAAACCCTTCCCATTCTCCCTTCATTTTCTTGATGTCGAGATCATTAAAGGGAATAATTCCTTGCTCCTCAACAGTAACCACAAGCTGCCTGATTAAGCCCTGAATCTTAGCAACTTCTTCGCTATTAGCCCTTTGCAAAAACTTAATCGCTTGCTTGCGAAATTTGACCGCCATATTTCACCCAATCTGTCATATCAATCAACTCATCATCTTCATAATCGGATGGAGAACCAAAATCAGCATCGATTTCGGCTTGCTCATCATCACTCACATAGGGCATCAAGATCTGGCAAAGCAACAGACGCTCCTCCCGCAAAACCTCTCTAACACTTTCCTTGATTAAAACTTTAAGTTCACTCGCTATCATAGTTAATATCCTATGTTTACTAGTTTGATAATACCATTTTGCTTTTCAAGCTTTTTCTAAAATTGTCTGCCCAAAACAACAAAAGCGATCGCCTACTTAATCTCGAATAGCAATCAATCTAACTGATAAGCAGTAACAATTCTATTGTTCTCAGGATTATAAACTGCCATCACACTGTTATGTTGCTTATGAGAGAAAAGATACTTCAAGCAATTATGTTTTCCTGAAGGCATACTTGCACTCAACGTATAACCAGCACTCACAAGAAGATCGAAAAACTCTTGTTTTGGTAGAGACTTAACCGTGAAAGGCGGTAAGCCAATAATGGCAGGATGTTCATTTAGCGGCACGAGTCTGAAATCCTTCCGCTACATTATCTACATTCTTTTTAATCCGCCTAAACTGCTCAAAAGGCGTATGCCAAGAGAACCCACTAGGAAGTACAAAACCAAACCCGATAAACGTAGGAACTACAAAAGGATAGTAAAAAGGCTCATCATCCACCTCAGTACCACCAAACTGAATCACAAAATTACCGCACCAAAAATACAACCCAGTCATCTGAATATCTAGGCTATAAGTAAGCGATCGCAGTTCATTTGATATATTCATAACCAATATCCTGAGTTTACTAATCTGATAATACCATTTTGCTTTTCACGCTTTCTCTAAAATCATCATAAACCTAACACTGCTAAGAAAATATGCCCTAGCCTTTATAAAATTGTGCAACCATAAAGCATTTTACTAAGCAAAGACTCAATCTTGGAAGTGGGCGATCTCCGTCCTTTTCATTTGGAAAGGATTAAGGAAAAATTACAGCAATCTCCTCATTGCGATGCCTCCGATAAATTTTAAAATCACTATCCAGAGTCATCACTGCACTATTCGGTATTTGCTCAGACATTCTCACCAAACAAGCATCAGCAAACGACATCGGCACAGACTCATAACGACTCATCAACACCCGTACATTACTCGACTCCTCTTGGAGATTGAAAGAGATCGCGATCGCTCCCACCTCGATCATCTCAAAAACAGCCTCAATCAAATATCTCCTTTTTAGCAAAAAGCAAGTTTCCGAAATTACCGCATCACAAGTAAATGCAGGTGGCTTAACCTGCGACCATTGCCTCACAGCCCAATCATGACTACGATCGCTTTTACTGAGCAAAGCAACCAACACACCCGTATCCAAAATTATGCGCTGCCCAATCATGCTCCATAACCCTCCATGTACTTCGGATTTACAGAAAGGTCATCGGGCAGATCATCAACAATACCAATCCATTTCTTAGTTAAGTCATAGCAAGACACAATAGATTCATCATTTACTGGCGTATCTTGATTAGATTTTAAAACTTGGCGATCGCCTCCTTCAAAAGCAAGAAACTCAATAAATCGCAAAGCCTGTACCTGCTGATCCGTAGACAACTGCTGCATAGTGCTTAATGCTTTCTCTAAAATCGTCATAAACCTAACCCTCCTGCGAAAATATACCCTAGCCTTAGTAAAACTGTACAATTATAGAACAATTGCCCAAAACAACAAGTATGCTCAAACGGCTCAAACAACTATGGCAAATCCTGTTTCCCTCAAAACAACTGATCGCTAATGATCATAGCGATCGCCTACTTAACCTCGAAAGTGAAATCCAAAGCTTGCGACTGACAATCAATGAACGCGAACAGACGATCGCCCAACTGCGAAGTGAGTTAGAACGTCAACGCCAAAATGAAAGTAATAATCAGGCGATCGCCTTTCAAACCCAGCAAGAACAAGTCTTTAGTGAACTTGCCGCACCGATCTCGCAACTGCTCACCCAAATCTATTTACTCGAAATTGAGAACAAACCCGTACAGGCAAAAGATGCGATCGCCATTGTCAAAAGAATGCTGCGCGTATTTACAGAACAAGGGCTAACACAGGTAGGCAACATTGGTGAAGTTGTGAACTTTGACCCAAATCTGCATCAACCCTTGAGCAGTGCCGTAGAGATTAATAACGGGCAGTCCGTCAAGATTAGAGTGGCGGGGCTGACCTATCAGGGCAGAGTGCTTCGGGCGGCAGGGGTGGAACTATGTCAGGACGTTTAGCGATCGACTTCGGCACATCAAATACCGTGCTGGCAGTTTGGAGTGAAGATCAACAAACAGGAATTACCCATCACATTCCTGATTATGGACAACTTTATACACAAGGGAATGAAAAGGTTTCTCTAATTCCCTCATTGATCCATTATGCCGCTGATCAGAGACGTTGGTTAGGGAATCAAGTGCAGCAGCGTAATCTTGAAAAAAGCGATCGCACCTTTCGTTGGATTAAACGCTATATCGCCAACCGTAGCCCCGTTAAACGTCGCATCGATCAGCGTCAAATTGCTTATGATCAAGCAGGAAGTGATTTTCTATCCACATTGCTGCTATTTGCAATGACGGAACTAAATCTTAGTGATGAAGAGATTGCTTTTACGGTTCCCGTGGAATCCTTTGAACATTACGAAAGTTGGCTCAGTGAAGTTGCCCAGAATGCAGGGATTAGAAGATTTCGGCTAATTGACGAACCTTCCGCCGCCGCCTTGGGCTATGGCGCACATATTCAACCCAATGACGTTTATCTGATTTTTGACTTTGGCGGTGGGACGCTTGATGTGGCGGTGGTATTGATTGAACCCAATGAAGCCCAAGCAGGTCGCCGTTGTCGCGTTCTCGGTAAGGCAGGAGCCGATCTTGGTGGCACAAATCTCGATCAATTGCTGTTTTTAGAAGTTCTAAAACAGTCAGGCTATCAAGATACCGATGAAGCGATTCGCCGACTTAGTGGTGCATTGTTAGTGGAATGCGAACAGGCAAAAATCCGACTATCTAGCCGCGATCGCGCTGAGATTACAGTTCTCGATCCTGATACAGGGGCGGTGATTAGTGCCGAGATTAGCCGTAGTCGTTTTGAAGAATTAATGGATGAGCAGGATGTGTTTACACAACTTAACCAAACAATTCAGCGATCGCTAAATCAAGCGCGGGAACGGGGCTATCAGGAAGAGAATATCAAGTCAGTATTGCTGGTGGGTGGTAGCAGTCAGATTCCTTCAATTCAACGCACGATTCGGCAAGTATTTGGGAAAGAGCGCGTACTAATGGATCGTCCCCTTGATGCGGTGGCAAGGGGAGCCGCCGCTTTTGTGTCGGGGGTTGATTTTTATGACCATATCCAACATGACTATGCGATCCGTTATCTCAATCGTCAACACCAAAAGTATGACTATCGAGTTTTGGTTCCCCGTGGTACTCCTTACCCTACTGAAAGCGCGATCGCTAATCTGACGATTAAGGCAAGCCATGATGGACAAGAACGGCTGGGAATGGCTCTATTTGAAGTTGCTGAAGCCCATAGACGCGGTAGCAATGCGGTGGAACTAGTCTTCGATCCTGCTGGTGGGGCGCGAATTGTCGATCTTAGCCCTGAAGAGTCAGAGCGCCGCACTTATTTCTGGATGAATGAAGATAGCCCTACTTTTTTGAAAACTAGCAAATCACCCAAAGCAGGCGATCGCTGTTTTCGGGTAGAGTTTTCTATTGATGGCAATAAGCGTTTACTGATGACCTGTCGTGATTTACAAACACAGCAAGTTACCCACAAAGATTATCCTGTGATCAAGCTTACTTAAAACCTATGTCCCATTTCACTACCATTCGTACTCAGATTGTCGAGAAAGAATATCTCAAACAAGCCTTACAGGATCTTGGCTATGCCTATCAAGAGGGCGCGGTTAAGGTCAATGGCTATCAAGGTAAGCAAACCACTGCGGAACTAAAAATTGCGACTTCTAACGCTGGCTATGACATTGGTTTTAATAAAACGGGGAATAGCTATGAATTAATTGCTGATTGGTGGGGCATACGCGATCTCAATCAACAAACCTTTGTGCAGCAATTGACCCAGCGCTATGCCTATCACGCGGCCTGTGCCAAGCTTGAGGAGCAGGGTTTTTCTTTGGTCAGCGAAAATGTCGAAGAGGGACAAAAAATTCATTTAGTACTGCGGCGCATGGTGTGAGCAGCTATAAAAACCCGTAAAAATCTATAAATTCAGAAAAAATATATGCTAGATAGTCTAAGTCTGAAAAACTTTACCGTGTTTCCCAGCGCCGATCTCCAGTTCTCTAAATATCTCAATGTCATCATTGGTGAAAATGGCGCTGGCAAAACACATCTTCTCAAAATCGTCTATTCCGCCCTTGCAACTAGTTGGGAAGAAAGTCGCAACCCCATACGCAGTACACCAACAAAAGCACGTCTGCAAACTCGCCTAGCCGAAAAGCTGATTGGTGTTTTTCGACCTGAAGAGTTGGGAAGACTAGCGCGGCGTAAAAAAGGGCGCGAGAAATGTGATGTCAAGCTATGTTTTGAGAATTCCCAATTCAATCTTGACTTTAGTTTTTCGACAAGTAGTAAGACAGAAGTAGTCATCGGTCAAGCCCCCGAAGCTTGGCTAGAGATTGCGCCTGTCTATCTTCCCACGCGAGAATTACTGACTATTTTTCCTAACTTTGTTTCAGTGTATGAAGGGCATTATCTGGAACTTGAAGAGACTTGGCGCGATACTTGCCTACTGCTGGGCGCACCTTTACAACGTGGTTCTGAAGAAAAACATATCCAAGAATTGTTAGCGCCTCTGGAAAAAGCGATCAATGGAGCGATCGAGCTAGATAAAAATGGTCGCTTTTATTTAAAAAATGATCATGGTCGTTTTGAAATGCCTCTGATCGCTGAAGGTCAGCGTAAGTTAGCAATGTTGGCAAGACTTATTGCTAGTGGTGTACTCATACATAAAGGATTTTTGTTTTGGGATGAGCCTGAAGCTAACTTAAATCCATTGCTCATTAAGCAAGTGGCTCAAAGCATCGTCAATCTCAGTAAGAGTGGAATCCAAGTATTTATAGCTACTCATAGCTTGTTTCTATTACGAGAGCTAGAAATTTTAATGTCTGATTTAAGCCCTGACAAACAAGATCATCAACTTGATGCGCGATTTTTTGGGCTGCATTTACACGCTAAAGGAGATCATGTTGTTGTCAAACAAGGAAATGCGATCGATGAGATTGGCGATATTACCACCCTTGACGAAGAGCTTGCTCAATCTGACAGGTTCATGATGAGTGGAGTTTAGATATGCAAAGTTTTCCAGTCGATAGCTTAACTTTTCATTTTCCCCATTCATGGCAAGTTTGCAAATATGACGAATGGTCTTTTTATCGTAATCAATTCTTTAAAATGTGGAATGGCATTAAGGCAGTCGATTTGATTGCTGTTGAAAATGGAGTTGTATGGTTAATCGAAGCAAAGGACTATCGCCAGAATAAGCGTATGAAGGCAATAGACATAGCGGATGAAGTAGCTGACAAGGTATTCTGTACCCTTGCGGCTATACTACCTGCAAAGATAAACGCATCAGATCCTTCTGAAAAAGACTTTGCAAGAGATGTTTGTGCTGGGCAGAGATTACGGGTTGTGTTGCACCTTGAGCAACCCAAAAAGCATTCAAAGCTATTTCCGCGTGCTATTGATCCGACAAAGGTACAACTTAAACTCAGAACTCTCATTAAGCCAATTGACCCGCATCCCAAGGTTGTTGAGTCTACAAATATGCAGGATTTAGCATGGACAGTAACCTGAAAACTATGTACCTTTGCGATCGCCAATGGCAACCAAAATATAACCAATAATTCAACAAAAGATTATGGAACTACAAGAGATTGATGTATTTATCGAAAAAGATGGTCGGGTGCGTCTGGAAATCAGGGGTGCGAAAGGGACACAATGTTTAGACTTAACCAAAGACCTTGAAGCGGTTTTGGGTGGTCAGGTGTTATTGCGGGAGATGACTCCCGAAGCAGATGAGACATCAGGACAGGTGACTTGGCAAGAACAACAATCGGTGGGTTGGTAATTTTATGAGCTTCGATCAAGAACTAGATCTCTATCTTCGCGCTCGGTTTACTTTGATTGTGTTGATTACTCCTGAAGAAGAACGGGTAATCCAGACGATTAAAGCGGTGTGCGATCGCAGCGATCGTCCTTGTCTGAGTTGGGACGCGGGGGATGGCTTTAAGGCGGTCAGCAATTGGAAAGGCACGTTATTGGCGGCGAAAGATCCTCTGTCGGCGTTGGAACAAATTGACAAAGCCGATGGTAATACGCTGTTTATTCTTAAGGATTTCCATGATTGTTGGACAAATCCTCAAATTAAGCGCAAGTTACGCAATGCGGCACAACAGTTGAAGTTCACCAAAAAGTCGATCATTCTGACCACACCCCACAGCAAGTTGCCTGAAGAGTTAAAGGATATTGCGGTGCTGCAAGAGTTTCCTCTGCCAGTGGCTAATGAGCTAGATCAAGTGCTGGCAGGACTATCAAAAACCCCAGGGGTGAAGGTGAATTTAACGAAACTGGGACGGGAAAAGTTGGTGCAAGCGGCGCTAGGGTTGACTGCATCTCAGGCGCAACGGGTATTTGCCAAGGCGATCGTTAGTAATGGCGTTTTGGACGATCAAGATATTGGTTTGGTGACGGAAGAGAAGAAACAAATCATTAAGGAGAGTCAAGCCTTAGAGTTTTTTGCGATCCATGAGACGGCGGCGGATGTGGGCGGTTTGGAGGTCTTGAAGGGTTGGTTGCGGTTGCGCGAACGTGCTTTTAGTGAGGAGGCGCGTAACTATGGACTGCCTTCGCCCAAGGGGATTGCCCTCATCGGTATTCCAGGGACGGGTAAGAGCTTGACCGCGAAGATGATCGGTGGTCTGTGGCGGTTGCCGCTATTGCGTTTGGATGTGGGGGCTTTGTTCGGTTCGCTGGTGGGTGAGTCGGAGGAGCGTACTAGACGCGCCTTGAAGTTGGCAGAAACGGTTGCGCCTTGTATTCTCTGGATTGATGAGATCGATAAGGCGTTTGCCTCTGGTGGTCTGGACGGTGGTGCAAGTAAGCGGGTATTTGGCGCGATTTTGACTTGGATGCAGGAAAAGACTGCGCCTTGTTTTGTGGTGGCGACTGCCAATGATATCAGCAGTTTACCGCCTGAGTTATTGCGGCGCGGTCGTTTTGATGAAATTTTCTTTTTGGATTTGCCAACTAAGGATGAGCGTAAGGAGATTTTATCGGTACATTTACGCAAGCGTCGGCGGATGAATCATGATTTTGATTTGGAGCGTTTGGCGCGGGAGTCGGAGGGATATGTAGGTGCGGAAATTGAACAGGCGATCATTGATGGGATGTATGTTGGTTTCAATCAAAACCGCGAGTTTACGACTGCTGATCTATCGCAAGCGCTGAAGCGTCAAGTGCCGCTTTCGATCTCGCAACGGGAGAGGATTACGGCTCTGCGTGAGTGGTTGAGAGAGGGTCGAGCGCAGTCGGCTTCGTTTGCGGAGATAAAGCAGGCAGAACAGCAGTTTGTGCCTTTACAATTAGATATCAGGAGTTAAAATAAATTATGAGTAACGAATATCAAGTTTTATCTGAACGTATTTACAGCGATTTCCCTATTTTTGGTAGTTGTATCCGTCAACGGGCGGCTGTGGCTCTGAGTAAGGATAAGTCACCTCAAGCGGTGAAGATTTTGGCTGAGGCGGTGGTCAGGAGTAGCGATCGCAAGGTGATTACGATCGCTTTGGAAGCTTTACGCAATTTACGCGATCGCGATTCTGTCAATGCTTTTTGTCAGGTTTGGGCAGAGTCTCAGGTTTGGGCAGAGTCAAGGCACAAAGATCTAACTACAATTCTCAAGAATCGCCGCTATGTTTCTACTGAGCCAAAATTTTTAGTGTTATCAGCTTTGAAGGTTGGGGCGTTGGATCTAGTCAAAAAAGGAGATATCAAAGTATTAGATCCTTTATTAGCTGCGATTAGTGATAAAGACACTCAAATTGCAAGTGCTGCTAGTGTTTGTCTTGTCGAATTGCAAGATAGAAAAGTAATTGACGCTTTATGTAAGCGATGGATTGAGAATCCGAGTTCTCAATTACAGAATGTCATCCAGAAAGGTGGCTATGAACCTGAAGAACCAAGCTCTAAAGCTTTGTTTTACTTTTTATTAGGTGAGTGGCAAAAATATGAGAATCTTGACTTCGATCAAAGTCTTTTGGCTAAAGCTTATCAATTAGCGCCTCAAGAATTAAAAGGGAGAATTTCTGAAAAAGCTAGAACGGGGGGTAGAATTGAGTTGATCAAAATTCTGACTGACACTAGACTTAGTTTTAATGTTGATACAATAACAGATCAATATTGGGAGATTTTCACTGATATTTTAAAACTTCAGCCCAACAGAAGGGAGATATGGAGATTCTTGAATAATGCACCTGCTCTTTACAGTAAAAAACTTCTTGACAAATTATCAAATACATCACCTAAGTGGTCAAATAATATTGAGGAGTTTACATTCAAACAATTGTTTGAACTGGCTAAAAACTTAAAAGAGCAAGACTTCAACTTTCTTTCATCATTTGAAGCACAAAAAACTACACATACAAAGACTCTTACAGGTCATACTAATGCACTTATGAACTTGGTAATAAGTCTGGATGGGCAAACATTAATTTCTAGTAGTGCAGACGACACTGTTCGTTTTTGGAATTTATTAAGTGGAAATCAGATAAAAACTCTCGCCAGTCCATCATATTTGGCTGCAATAAGTTCTGATGGAAGAGTATTAGCATCTGGAAGCCGAGATGAGTCTCCTTTAGAGCATCCGAATATTCAATTCAAAGAACTAGTTGACACTTTTGGAGCATTGCCTGACAGCTTTTCTTATGGTGATGCTAGGGCAATTACTATAAATATTCGTCTATGGGATTTACCCCATGCAACCCTCTCTAAAACCTTCAAAGTGTCAACAACTGGACCTGGTAGCAATCGCCTTGATGATAGTCAAGTACTTCATACTAGTTTAGTTTATAGTTTAGCAATAAGTCCTAATGGAAAAATATTAATTTCTGGTAGTGAAGACAAAACCATCCGTTTGTGGAGCTTGCCAGATGGAAATCACATCAAAACTCTCAGAGGTCACACTGATGCGGTTTGCTGTTTGAAAATGAGTCCTAATGGAAAAATATTAATTTCTGGTAGTAACGACAAAACTATTCGTTTGTGGAGTTACCCAGATGGAACTTTCATCAAAACTCTTATAGGTCACACTGATGTAGTTAATTCTCTAGCGATAAGTCCTGACGGAACAATATTAGTTTCTGGTAGTCAGGATAAAACTATTCGTTTGTGGAGTTTGCCAGATGGAACTTTCATCAAAACTCTTACAGGTCACACTGATGCAGTTTATAGTCTGGTAATAAGTCCTGACGGGAAAACGTTAGCTTCTGGCGGTCAGGACAATACTATCCGTTTATGGAAGCTATCTCAAAATATACCAATTGATAAATTCAACATTGAAGATATTTCCAAAATTGAGTTAAAAATTGATGACTATAGAATTAAAGAAAGTTTCCGCAACATCCTCAAATTTACTCTTGCACTCATCCACCTCAGACAGCAATTTGACATCGACATCGAAGATTCATGAAATAATATTCCATCTAGTGAATTTGATATCGATGTTGAAGTATAAAAATATCATATAAATAATTAAAGGGTGCATTTCACTTGTACAATCAGTATTCTGTTCAACATAATTATCCTAAAACAACAAATTAGACTTAACCATCACAACTTTTATTTCAACCATTTATGTTACTTTTCTTATTCCATATTCTTGTAGCTATCAGCCTAGGTGTTGTTCCAATCTTATTCTTGATTTTTCTATTATCATTAGATATCTCATCTAGTATTATGTTTTTATTGAGTGGTATAGCTCCTTTCTTTGTCATGATGTGGGGTGTGGGATTGTCACAATTAATAAAACTAATTCTTGCAAATCTAAATGACATAGATAGTCTGTATCCTTTTGTTAGAAGGAAGGTAGCCAAAAAACTAGCGAAAGATTATACTTCAGAATCAGTAACTACTTTGGCTTATGCAGTAGTCTCAGGTAATGATAAGGCTATTATTAAAATAGCTATTGATGCTCTCAATCGTTTACGCTCTCAAAAATTAATAAATACTTTCTGTGAGATCTGGGAAAGAACAAGAAATGAGGATTTAGAAGTAATTTTAAAAAGTCGTCAGTACATAAGTACAGAATCAAGGATCAGGGTATTGTCTGCACTCAAAGTTGGGGAATTGGATGCTTTAAAGCAGGGAGATATAGAAGCAATAGATCATTATGTGCTATCAGCACTTGAAGATAAGGATATTCAAATTGTCAAAGCAGCTAGTAATTACGAACCTAGTAGCATACAGATGAAAGCAGTATTTTACTTTTTGTTAGGACAATGGGAAAAATATGAAAATATTGATTTTGATCAAAGTTTGTTAGCCAAGGCATATAAATTTGGAAGTCTAGAATTACAGGAACGTATTACGAAGAAGTCCAGACAAGAGGGTAGATTTGAACTTATAAAAATTCTGACAGATACTAAGAATAAATTCAACATTAAGCCTATGGAAAATATGGATTGGCGTGCTTTTGTTGATATTCTAGTAACTCATCCAGACAAGAAGCTAATATGGAGATTTTTATATAATGCTCCTTCTTTTTGGAGTAAAAGACTCCTAGATAAACTAACACAAGTTCCATTGGATCAGTTCAGAAGAAGTGAGAAGATTGCATTAGATAAATTATTTAATATAGCTAAACAATTTCAAGACAAAGATTTCAAAATTAAAATATCAAAAGAATCTTGTCGAAGCTTTAAATGTGAAATTTTTTCACACAGAGACTATTGGCTTTCATCACTAACAGACAACAAAGATGGTCTTATTCTAGCAATGAGCAATAATGACAAGAATATTTACAGTCTGCCTGATGAAAATCTTGTTAAATACAATAAAAATAAAAGAGATATTTCCGATATTGCGAAGCCATTGACATCTAAGCTAAGGTGGCTTAGTGGTGCAGAAAACTCAGGAGAGTCTCAAGATGAGACAATGGTAATACGAGCAAATTCGATACGAAAATCTAACTTTTCGCGTTTGGCAATAGAAGCACAGGCAGGTGGAGGATTAGTTCTA
>NZ_JAYGIF010000166.1:0-17650 GCF_034931345.1 Pseudanabaena sp. CCNP1317
CCGAGAACCACTGAGCAGCTTTATGATGCTATCACTCTCGCTTTCAATTCTGTTTCCGATTCTGACTTCTTTGGCTGGTTTTACGAATGTGACGCTCGTACCACGCTCATTTGAAAACCGCTATAGCGCAGCAATATCCTTTACAAATTTTGATTGCTGAGGATAATCTTGTGAATCAGAAAGTTGCTGCACGGCTGTTTCAAAAATTGGGCTACATCGTTGATATTGCCAATAATGGACTTGAAGTAATTGAAATGCTACGATCGCGTACCTACGATCTGATCTTTATGGATATTCAAATGCCCATCATGGATGGGTTAGAAGCCACAGCCAAAATTTTGGAAGAATGGAACTTTGCGGTGCGTCCTCGGATTATTGCGATGACAGCAAATGCCATGCCTAGCGATCGCGAAGAGTGCTTGGCGGCAGGAATGGATGATTTTCTGAGTAAGCCTATCCAAATTGAAAAATTAATTGCTGCTATTAAGCGATCACAAATTCATGCGTTGTCATAGAACCCAAAGAAAATCGATAAAAGCTTTGCAAAGCAAAGCTTTTATCGATTTTCTTTGTTCAGGTTTGCACGCAAAACGTTGTAATTCCTCTGTACCATGTAAATTTTCACAATGGTAACATGGGTTTTTTGGGGTTTTTATCTATAGCAACGCAAGAGATAGCTAGGACAAATCAAAACCCAAATAAATGAAGGCGGCGCAAAGCGCCGCCTTCATTTATTTGGGTTTTATGTCCTAAGCAAAACTTTCATTGCTATATAAGTCCTACTGCATCGAAAATAATTTACTGTAATCAAGGTAAGCTGCAAATAGAACATAGATCGATCGCGTTAGAAATCAGTAAACCCATGAGCTTAATGCCTAAGCATTTACCGAAAACTGCTGCCCTCCTAAAACATAAAGCCCAAAAGCCATCTGGACAGACTCCTCTAAGGCAATGGTGTTTTTTTGCAAGCTTAACGATCGCTTTGCTGTCAGGATGTCAACCAGCGCCAACGCCAAGCCCCACAGTCACCCCAACCGCGACAACGACCCCAATGGCTGACACCACCATCAAAGATAAAGCTCCAGAGGGGATTTTAGAACGAGTGAAAGCTCGTGGGAAGCTCATCTGTGGTGTAAATGGCAAACTATCTGGCTTTAGCTACGTTGACGAAAAAGGGGTATGGAGTGGCTTAGACGTAGACTATTGCCAAGCGATCGCGGCAGCGGTTTTGGGAGATGCCAAAGCAGTTGAGTTTAAACCATTACTAGCCAAGGATCGCTTTACGGCGATCCAAAGAGGGGAAGTCGATGTCTTGATGCGAAATACGACCCGCACGTTAACCCGTGATGTCGCCACGAATATTTCCTTTGCGCCCACAACTTTTTTTGACGGTCAGGGGGTGATGCTTAGGATTGGGGCAAAACCAACAGCTTCTCCGACGAGTTCGCCCAGTCCCGCAACTTCCATGTCGCCTTCACCAACCGCCTCAGCGTCCCCCACTCCTAGCCCTACTAGTACACCTTCCGCCGACAAAGAGAGCAACAAAACGGATCAACAAACACCTAAAACCACTGAAGAATTAGCGATCGCCCTCAAAGAACTCACCGACAAAAAAATCTGTGTGGAAACAGGAATCAACGCCACCAATCTAGAATCTACATTCAAAGAAGCAAATATAGCGATCGAGGCGATCATCTTGCCTGATCTCGATGAAGTCTTGAATGCTTATTCAAAAGGTGATTGCGAAGCAATTTCTTCAGAAAAATCGCAACTTGCTGCATGGAGAAGTAAGTTACCCCGTCCTGCCGATCACAAAATTCTCGATCTGAGCTTGTCGAGGGAACCCCTTAGCCCAGCCCTAGTTGGTAATGACGATCGCTGGCGGGATGTGGTGACATGGATAATCTATGCCACTTTCTACGCCGACGAATTGGGTATTAATATGAATAATTACACGATTTTTAAGGACACTAAAAATCCTGAAGTGGCGAGATTTCTTGGCACATCCGACTCTTTGGGGATTGAACTGGGACTTGCTCCTGATTGGACTACCCAAATCCTCAAGCAAGTGGGCAATTACAGTGATATCTACAATCGCAATCTTGCGCCCCTAGATATTCCCCGTGGTCTAAATCGCACTTGGAAGCAAGGTGGTTTGCTCTATTCGATGCCATTTCGTTAAAGGCGGCAGTAAATGCAGAGGTATTTATGTTTCAAACTGCGACTAGGGAAATTACCTTTGAAGAGTTTCTCGATTGGTATCCCGATGGCTATGGCCGTTATGAACTTTATGATGGAGCGATCGTCGAAATGCAGCCTACAGGAACCCATGAACAAGTAGGCAGTTTTACGGCGACAAAATTAGCAGTAGAAATCGATCGCTACTCCATGGATTGCTTCATTCCCCGTCAAGCATTTGTGAAACCGATGGATTCCCATCGGTCGGGTTACATCCCTGATGTGATCGTCCTCAATCAAGCAGCCTTAGAATTTGAACCCCTGTGGAAAAAGCGTTCCACCATTACTAAAGGTGAAACAATTAGGTTGGCAATCGAGATAGCTAGTACCAACTGGCAAGATGACTATTTAACGAAGTTGAGGGGCTATGAAACTTTAAGTATTCCTGAATATTGGATTATTGATTATCTTGGCTTGGGTGGGCGACGCTATATCGGTTTTCCAAAACAGCCAACCTTGTCGATTTATAATCTGGTCGATGGAGAGTATGAAGTACAACAATTTCGAGGTAGCGATCGCTTGATATCGAACACTTTCCCACAGCTAACGTTAACCGCAGAGCAAATTTTTAATTCGGGTAAAGATTTTTGATAGCGCGGCTTTGCCACGTCATCAAAAATCTTATGGTAAAAATAAAATATCTGTGTGGTGATTTTGAAGGTATACACAAATGTCATTTATCATTTCCGCGATCGCCTCACTCGTCTCGATATTGGTATTTTTTAATAACAAAAAAATTGTTGATAATCGTATTGCCCAACTGGTGATTCAGGCGATCGCAGGGTTAATCGCTTTAGTTACTACGATCAATGCCTTGAGCCGCTTGATTATTGTGATTCCTGCGGGAAATGTTGGCGTGGAAGATTTTCAGGGAAAGGTCAGTGATCGCAGCTTAACCGCAGGGCTACATGTGATTAATCCCTTTGCGGATGTGGTGCAGTTTTCAGTGCGATTACGCGATCTCAAGGAAGAAATGGGGGCAACCTCCAAGGAAGGTTTGGCTTTGGGGATAGATGTCAGCATTCAATATCGAATTGATCCTGCGAAAGCACCGAGTATTTACCTGAATATTGGCACTGAAGAAAGCGAAATTGTGACTTCACGATTTCGGTCGATTTCTCGCGAAATTGTGGCTGGATATTCTGCCGAAGATGTTTATGCCACTAAGCGCGAGGAAGTTGGACTAAAAATTGCCGAAAAATTGCGATCGCAACTTGCGCCGATTGGTTTCATTGTGGATGAGGCTCTATTGCGAAACGTGAAAGTTCCTGAAACCTTGCAAGCAGCCATTCAGCAACGACTCAAAGCTGAGCAGGAAAATTTGCAAATGAAATTTGTCTTAGAAAAAGAGAAGCAAGAAGCCGATCGCAAACGAATCGAGGCAAAGGGCAGCGCTGATGCTCAAAAGATCTTGGCAGAAGGACTCACGCCTGCGGTTTTGCAATTACGCCAAATCGAAGCGACTGAAAAACTAGCGCAATCTCAAAACTCTAAACTAGTAATTCTTGGCAATAGTCAAAATACACCTTTAATTTTGCCTGTTGATCGTGAATCTGCTAGAGCTATTGCGCCAACACCATAATCTCAATGCAAAAAATGGCTGCGCCATTTTTTGCTTTTAAAACCCAAGAATTGGTGGAGCGGCGCTTCGCGCCGCTCCACCAATTCTTGGTATATAACTATCGCCATTCTTGTTAGGACATAAAACCCAAATAGTGTGAGGCGGCGCGAAGCGCCGCCTCACACTATTTGGGTTTTGATTTGTCCTGATACAGGTGGCGATAGCTATATAACGCCCAAAAGCAAGCCATAAGAGATTTTTAAAAGTGTTGCAAAGCAACACTTTTAAAAATCTCTTATGGCTTGCTTGAGATTGCTGATGGTTGAGGTGACTCAAACTGTTAAAATTTTTGCTAGGTTTAATAAAATTCTTTACAGTTTCTTTACAGTTTTAGTCAGACAACGCAGACAGGATCGCAAAACGTGAGAATTGCAGTAGATGCGATGGGTGGGGACTTTGCCCCACGCGAAATAATCGAAGGAGCAATATTAGCTCAAGCCCAATTGGGTGTAGATATCGCGCTAGTGGGAGATCGCGACATTCTCGCTAATTACCTCAAGCAACATAACTATCAAGAAAGCGATCGCCTTGAGATCGTGCCATCAGAAGGGATCATCGAAATGGATGATGAGCCTCTCGAAGGGTTGCGCCGCAAGCCCAACTCCTCGATCGCCGTTGCCATGAACTTAGTTAAGCGCAAGCAAGCTGACGCTGTAGTTTCGGCTGGACATTCGGGTGCAGCTATGGCAGCCGCTCTATTGCGTTTAGGACGCTTATCGGGTGTAGATCGACCAGCGATCGGCGCACTATTTCCGACACAAGTCGCGCATAAACCCGTATTACTGCTCGATGTTGGAGCAAATGTAGACTGTCGCCCCAAGTTTTTAGAGCAGTTTGCCATCATGGGATCGCTCTATAGCCAATATGCGATCGGCATTAAAGAGCCAAAGGTTGGTTTGCTCAATATCGGTGAAGAAGCCTGTAAGGGCAACGAACTCGCAATTCGTGTTCACCAAGCGCTCCAAGACAATCCCCAAATTACCTTCGCAGGCAATGCTGAAGGGCGTGACATCCTTAAAGGTCAGTTTGATGTGATTGTTTGTGATGGTTTTGCAGGCAATATTGTCCTCAAATTTGCTGAAGGTGTCGGTAATGCCGTCATGCAAATTTTGAAGGAGGAACTGCCTAAAGGTTGGCGGGGCAAGCTGGGCGCATTAATCTTGAAACCTAATCTCAAAAAGGTGAAAGAGCGCATTGATGCCGATGAGTATGGTGGCGCTTTACTGCTCGGTGTGGCAGGTATTTGTGTGATCAGTCATGGTAGCTCTAACGCTGTAAGTATTCGTAACGCCATCCGTGTTGCCAAAGATGCTGTCGATAACGGCGTACTAGATCGCATTCGTGGTCAAATCAAGCCCAAGGTATCCGTCCCTGCGGACGACACGCCTGATGACCCACCAACTTAGCGCCGCCCCCTTCGCGATCGGCTAAATTTCTCTATTTTTATGGAAATGCTCGCACTGCAAGCATTTCCATAAAAATAGAAGTTTTACTTCAGCGCAAAGCGCTGTAACACTTTTTATTCAGCCTTTATTCAGCTATTCAGACCAAATACAGCCAATGACTAATATTGAATCTTCTCTCGTCGGAGTGCGTTTTGTCGGAAGCGGTTCCGCTGTCCCCGATCGCGTACTTAGCAATCACGATCTCGCGCAGATGGTAGATACCACTGACGAGTGGATTGCCTCGCGTACAGGCATCAGAGAGCGTCACATTGCTGATGGCGAGAATGATTCGGTGGCAAATCTGGCAGCACAAGCAGGACAGAAGGCGATCGCCGCCGCAGGGCTGACACCCGAAGATATTGACCTGATTATTTTGTCTACATCAACCAGTGATGATTTGTTTGGCACAGCAGGACGAGTTCAAAAAATCTTGGGAGCCGAACGAGCCGTTGCCTTTGATCTAGTGGCTGCATGTTCAGGATTTGTATTTGGCGTAGTCACAGCTTCGCAATATATCCGCACAGGGGTTTATAAAAATATCTTGTTGATCGGTGCAGATGTGCTTTCGCGTTGGGTCGATTGGCAAGATCGTCGCACTTGTATTTTGTTTGGTGATGGGGCTGGGGCTGTCGTTTTACAAGCTAGTAGTGAAAGTAAGCCCCAAGATCATCTCTTAGGTTTCGAGATGCGAAGTGATGGCAAGGGTAATGATTTACTTAATATCAATTATTTGGGGCGTAGCACCTTTGAACCCATCAGTATGAATGGTCAAGAAGTCTATCGGTTTGCAGTGAGGCGCGTTCCTGAAGTGATCGAAAAATCCTTGCACTATGCTCATCTGGAAGTTCATGATCTCGATTGGCTAATTTTGCATCAAGCTAATCAGCGCATTATTGATGCTGTAGTCAACCGTTTTGGCATCGATCCCGCGAAGGCAGTCAGCAATATGGGTAAATATGGCAATACTTCCGCCGCCTCCATCCCGATCGCCCTTGATGAGTGGGTACAGGCTGGCAAAATACAACCCGATCATTTAATTGCGATCGCAGGTTTTGGTGCAGGCTTAAGCTGGGGTTCAGCAGTATTGCGTTGGGGATAACAAGAAGAATTGCAAAGCAATCCTTCTTGTTATGTAGCCGTAGCCATTCTTGTTTGGACACAAAACCCAAGAAGCGAGTTGCGGCGCTTCGCGCCGCAACTCGCTTCTTGGGTTTTGATTTGTTCTAATACAAGTGGGGACAGCTATACTTTTAGGCGATTTTTGGGAATCCATTTAGCTAATCCTGTCAAGCGATCGCGCCAAGTCACACAGTCCCGAACTTCCTCAGGTAAAAGGCTTGCCATATACCGTAGTTCGGCGTTAGAGAGAGGCGATCGTCCACAGAAAAATGGATGTCTAGGCTTGCGACTGCAATAGCCAAAAAAGATCGCCGATCGATCAAATTTAGTAGGGGGCTTGCCTCGATGGTAGTATCGCGCCGTATCCACAAAGATTACTGTTCCTGACTTACCCGTACAGGTCTTATACCAATTTTCCTGCATATGTTCAGGTAGCATATCCTGAATTTCATGATGAAAAGCAGTTTTATAACGGCGTATCGATTTAGTTCTTAAGTTTCTACATAGAAATTCATTTGCCTCAGGAGTGACACATTCAAAGGGTCCACCATCTTCATTCACATCATTGATATAAACGCCAACTTTGATCATTTGCCAATCTTCTTTGTCCCGATGCCACTTACGAGGACCAGATTCTCTGCCATCTGGAAGACTGTAGTAGTAGGACAAGCCATCATAGGCAACGGGTAGCTTGAGATAGTTCTCAATAATGCGTAACAGCTTGGCATCTGCGCCCCATAAAAATAACTCTGGATAATGCATAATCTGCTCTGCATTAATGTTTAACGTGTGCTTGCCCCTATACAGAGGGTTTTGAACCTTGGATTTGAACTCTTGGGAGATATTTTTGGCAGCACGAAAAAAGCGATCGCTATTAGGAATTGCTAAATCATCCAAAGTTGCCATCGCAACTCCATATTTTTCTAGCTCTTGGACAATTTTTCGCTCTTCAGATGTCGGTCTATTGAGTAATGGTTGATATTCTTGGATAAATCTTTGATAGCGCGGATACAGCACCCTATGTTCAATCACATCAAGATTGCTAATAAATAAGGCGATATCCGATGGAGCGCTGACTGCTCGTTGCCATAGTTTATCAAGGGTTTGATAGGTATGAGATATGATTTTTTGATACATCCGAATAAAACCTTAGCAATGATCATTAAATTCACACGTCTCAGATTTTAAGAAAGACTAACAAAACCGTAAAAAGTTTCCACTTTTATGATCTTAAAGTTATATAAAGAATTTTAAACGATAACTTACCAAAACGTTATTTTATTTTTGGATTTCCCGTGATGCCTACCGCTATTTTCAGCACTTTACACTGAAAATTAAACTCCAAAAGATTAGAGACGACGCTTCGCGTCGTCTCTAATCTTTTAAAGTCAAGCTAGCCAACTTAAAATTTCATGGTTGACGCGCTCAGGATGATCGTCGTGGGCGCAATGCCCCAGTCCTTCCAAATAGATTAAAGTCGCATTAGGGGCATACTTCACTAATCGCTTCCCCTCAGATGGTGGAATTAGACGATCGCAACTTCCCCATAGGATTAACAAGGGAACTTGTAAATGAGAAAGAGCTTGAGTTAAGTTGGGCGAATAATTAGGTTGATTAATGCTGCAATTGAGACGAAGAAAAGCTTCGGCAGATTGGCGATCGCGAGCAGGTTTAGCAATAATTTCTACTAATTGATCATCCACTCGACGGCGATCGCAATAGACAATTCCCTTCAGAACTAAACGAATCGTAAAGGGTTGGCGCACTAAATGGAATAGCGGTTTAACTAGAAATGCCGAGACGATCGCCTTAACCGTGCGTTCAATTGGTTGTAATGCTTTGGGAACCATATCGTTAAAAGCAGCGATATCAGGCAAGCTGATGACAACTACACCTGAGGCAATTTCGGGATGATGACTCGCCGCGATCGTCGCAACCAGAGACCCAATTGAGTTACCAATAATTACCATTGGCACATTAATAAACTTCTGCCAAAACTGAAAAACTTGCTCTACCCATAGATGGATTGAATAGCGCGTTGGTGGTTTCTCTGAGCCGCCAAAGCCCATTAAATCAATCGCATAGACAGTATGATTTTCTGCTAAGGCAGGAATATTGCCACGCCAATGATCGATCGCTGCTCCAAATCCATGAATTAGGAGAATTGGCGGCTTAGTACGATCAGAATTCTGCGATCGACAAAAGCCATAACGCGATCGCCATCCTCGAAAATACCAGTTGCGATATTGCATTGCATTAGCCATGTTGATTACTTTAAATCTTCTTTGCGAACAATACTTAAATGATAAAGGCTCGCTTGGCGAGCCTTTATCATTTATTCGCCTTTTGCCCGAACCAAACGACCGTCACTAGCGACATGCAATCCACATTCTTGATTACTCATCTCCCACCACCAACGACCAGCACGAAGATCTTCACCCGCTTGGACGGCTCTAGTACAAGGCGCACAACCAATGCTAGGGAAGTTTTGATCATGGAGAGCATTATAGGGAACCTCATTAGCATGAATGTATTCCCAAACTTGATCATTAGTCCAATCAATTAAAGGATTAATCTTCGCAATGTTGCGATCGCCATCTAGCTCAACGGGCTCCATTGTGGAACGGTTAGCGGTTTGGTCGCGACGTAGCCCTGTAATCCAAGCATCTAGCCCTTTAGTCGCCCGACCAAGTGGCTCGACTTTGCGAATGTAACAACATTGCTTGCGATTCTCTACGCTGTCATAAAACAGATTAATTCCCTTAGCACTGACCATCTGCTCCACGTCTTCAGCCTGTGGAAACATGATTCGCAATTGGAGTTGAGGATATTTTTGTTGGACTTTGGCAATAACTTCATAGGTTTCAGCATTCAATCGACCTGTATCGAGGGTGAACACATGGGCCTCGGGCTTGATTTTGGCGATCATATCGATCAAGGCGACATCTTCGGCTCCAAAGCTCGAAGCTAGCGAAATCTTTTCATAGTTACCGAGCGCCCATGTGAGTACTTCTTGAGGGGTTTTGCCCTTGAGTTGAGCGGCGGCGCTGTCAATGTCTGTTTGTAAGGTCATTAGTTACTTAGTGAATGCGCTAACTTAAAAAATATTAGAACTTACGCAAAACGCTTTGAAAGTCTCATTTCACGGTAAAGGCAATTCATAAATTGCCTTTACATTTAGTCCTTTAGCGTAAGCCCTAACCATAATTTTACTATAGTGGTTTTCATTTTACCTAAGGCAAAATGAAAACCGCAAATCCTTGCTGTAGTTTAAATAAATACCATTGGCTTATTCTTAAATGGCGCAAAAGCTTCCGCATCAAATCGGTAGAGACTGGCGGGACGACCTGCTCCCCTTGATGTTTTGATACCAGTATCGCTGAGGAATCCTAGCTTGAGTAAGCGAGTGCGAAAATTAGAATAGTCAGAAAAATTCTCGCCAAGCACAGTTGTATAGAGTTGATAGAGATCGCTGAGCGTAAAAGCCTCTGGCAAAACATCAAAGGCAACAGGACTATATTCAAGCTTGTTACGAAGGCGGCGATGTCCGTATTCGAGAATGCGATTGTGATCGAAGGCGAGTTCGGGAACCTGCTTGACAGGATACCACGCAATACCACTGACTCCATCAGCAATTAGTTCCGCTTGAGAGAATGGAACTAAAGCAAAATAACTAACGGATAGATAACGCACTGCATAGCTATCAGGATCTTCACGAGGATCGCGTCCAATGTCGCCAAAGGTGAAAAGTTGTTCGAGATAAAGATTTTTGGCGCGAATTTTTTCGGAGAGGATTCGATAGGCTGATTCTTCGAGGGATTCGCCTTGACGCACGAGAGTCCCCGGTAAGCACCAGCGATCGCGGTATGGTTCATGTTGGCGCATCACCAGTAGCACCAATAGACGATTCTGTTCGGTATCTACGGAAAAAATCACGTTGTCAACACCGACCTTAAAATCTGCTAAGGGTTTGGGGGCTATGGGGCGGGACTTTTCGGCCATGCGTAAAGCGACTCTCGTTGGATATATGCTGCGACTGTGGGTATTATGACTGAACTGTTGCCATTGTTGCGATAGTCTGACGAAGAAACGTTAGGTATTGAGGTGGATTCAGGGGCGATCGCAACTTCAGTACCCATATTCACAAGTCGCTCGATATCCGACTCTGCAATGGTCACACCTTGACGGGGAACAACTAGCAGTTTGACTTGGCTTAACAAATCTGGGGCGCGATACCATGTGGGCAGTTGGGTCACAAGGTCGCCGCCAATGACAAGGGTAAAATTTGCATGGGGCAAAAGTTCTTTGGCTTTCTCGACGGTGTTAATCGTGCGTGGATTGCTAAGTTCGGGATGCAAGCCAATCGTTTGAGCAGGTGGTTGGATCGCGGCGATGGTTAGCTCCATCATGGTAAGGCGATCGCTGAGGCTTGCTTGATGAGTTTTAAAGGGGTTATCGGATACCCAAACTAATACGCGATCATAATGATTATCCAACCATTGCAAGATCTGTTGATGTCCAATGCTTGGTGGATCGGCGCTAGTTCCAAAGAGAGCGATGTTCATTTGCGTGTTAAGAGAGAAATTCTGGATCGAGGATTTGAGCGATCGTATAGGGGCATTCAGTCGAAAATTGTAATTGACCCAAAAAGCAGCGCAGTTCAAACTCACTTTTGCTTGTCCTCTGGCTTATCGTACCAGCAAACAGGTTGACCGTTTAATGAACTATCAAGACCGCATTCTCTATGCTATGCAGTATTTTTTCATGGGACTTTCGATAGGATATAAGATGGTAAGTGCAGCCTACTAAAAAATTGTTATGAATGAACTGCTATCAGTTACTTTCGATGGGTCGGAGCTTACACCAGATAAGCCGCTTAAACTGGAGCGAAATAAGCGCTATTTAATTACGATTATTCCTGAAGAAGTGGCTCCTGTTCGGAATGCTTGGGATTTATTAGAGAACTTGACGGGAACGGTTGAGGCTCCTGAAGATTGGTCGGTGGAACATAAGGGTATTGCGTCAAGTTTAGTGGGTATTGCGAAGACTAATGCGCCTGCACCTACGGATGAAGAGGTTAAATCTATTTTAGAAACAAGGCTCTTGCAGAAGTAATGAAGGTCTTATTTGATACAAATGTTATACTAGATGCGGTGTTGGCGCGTGTTCCCTTTGTCGAAAATGCTGCTTATCTTTTCGAGGCAGTGGAACTAGGGAAGATTCAAGGGTTTATTTCGGCTACGACTGTTACAGATATTCACTATTTGGTAAAGCGTCATACTAAAAGTGCGGAAATAGCGATCGCTACGATTGAGTGGCTATATCATTTTCTATCGAGTGAACGAGAACTTAATAGAGATTGTCCGAGTGGTAAGTGGGTATAGAGATTTGGCTTCTTTATTCGGAGGAAGTAGTGGTATAGATTAGCGATCGCCATATCAGGTGATCGTTTAACTACATCTGCTTTTAAAGCCGTAAGCCACAATATTAATTTTATATGATATGCTAGTCTCAGCATATTTGTAATGTGAGTAGTTTATTTTTGAAGCCTGTTGAATGGATTGGAAGTTCTCTAGATGATTTAAAAGATTTCCCAAACGAGGTTCAGCAAGTTGTGGGTTATGCCTTGTATATAGCTCAATGTGGAGACAAGCATCCTATTGCTAAGCCACTTAAAGGGTTTAAAGGTGCTGGGGTTGTGGAAGTGGTAGATGACTTTGATGGAGATACTTATCGGGCAGTTTATACGATCAAATTTGCTGATGTTGTTTATGTTTTGCATTCCTTTCAAAAGAAGTCGAAACAGGGCATTGCTACTCCAAAGCAAGATATGGATTTGATTGAAGCAAGACTAAAACGCGCTAAAGAACATTACTCTGAGCATTACAACAAGAAATAAAGGAAGGTGCTAAATGACTGAAGAGATTAAGGTACAAAAAAGTAGTGGTAATGTATTTGCAGATTTGGGATTAGAGAATTCTGATGAGTTGCTGGTTAAAGCAGAACTTGCTTACAAAATCAGCAGTATCATTACTAAGTTAGAAATAACTCAAGTTGAAGCGGCTAAGCTATTGGGAATCGATCAGCCTAAGATGTCGGCTTTGCTCAATGGCAAGTTATCAGGATTTTCGACTGTGAGGTTGTTTAGATTTTTAAATTCTCTGGGTCGTGATGTGGAGATTGTAGTGAAAGATAAGCCTAAATCGCGTTCTCAGGCTCGTACTCAGGTTGTGAGCAGGTGAAGTGTTTGGCTGGTTGGAAGTAGTTGTATAGATTAGAGATCGCCATATCAGGCAATATAAAGCTTTATGCCATAGTTCAAAAGTCCATTATAATCTTAATAAGATTACAGGAAGTCACCATAATTGTTGAAATTATCAACAAATGTAGAAGTTTCTTAAAAACATAAATAATAAATTCTGTTATTGTTATGCGTAAACAAATTACTGAATATACATCGTCTCTAGATGCTTTAGTAGCTTTGGCTAAGCAGTTGTACAGTTATGAGATTAAATATCAAACTGATTCAGCCGACTTTTTTGTGCAGTATCAGCAAGGTAAGACGGATGATGATGAAGATAAGTTTGATTGGGCGAGTAATTACCGTCATTATCTAGCTTTACGACAAGAACTAGAGAGTAAGCTAAGAAATGTCGCGTAATAGTTTTAGGGATTATTTCGATCAAATAGATCAATTTTTGGAAGCTTATTCTGATGTCTATGTAGAGAATTACAATGCCACAATTCTATCTAGTGAGCGTGCTAATCTCAAACTTCGATTGCGTTTTTATTTCCAATATTTACTTTCTATCAGTGAGGCTTTGGTTGTTGTAGATGATCAAATTACGGCGATTGATTATCGCTATCATTTCCAAGATGGACAGAACAATCTAATTTTTCGCTATGACAATACGCCCCATTTCCCTAATTTGTCGAGTTTCCCTCACCACAAGCATTTGGTAGATAGAGTGATTTCTTGTAGTCAGCCGAATATTGCAATGGTTATTCAAGATGCGATCGCTTTTCTTAAGGAAGTTGAAAGTAATGGTATAGATTAGCGATCGCCACAACAGACGATTGTTTAACTAACTCTACATTTAAAGCTACCAACTTGTCTGAATATTCGATAAGTTTTAGATCGCAATATCCTTGGGGAAGTTTGCCCACATTTCTTTTCTGGTTGTAGAGAGATCTTCTTCAGTGAGGTTAATATCTATATTTGCCCATAAGCCTTTTATACTTTTACTTGGGGTTTTAGAAGCTGTTTTGGCTTGCAAAAATTCAGCAAATTCTAATAGTGCTTGCTGTTTTTCAGGTGATAAGGTTTTGATGACTGCGATTAATGTTTCTTCAATTTTAGGTAGTGTTTGCATAGTTTTGCAGTTTTTAAATTACTTTTTGCTGGGAGGTTTAGTTTTGTCTTGAATCAACAATGGCAATCGTTTGTAAGTCTCAATCATGAGAGTTAGGAAGTTTGATTCATTTAGTTCTCCATCCATCCGAAGTTGAAATGCACCAATGACTCCTAAAGCTATAATTGCAGCTATGAGAAGAATAGGAATAATGTACCAAGGTATATAAGCACTTATGACAGCAAATGCTACTGAAACAACAACAAGAGCAAACAAATAAAATGAGCCTGACATCCAAGGATTTTGCTTATGTCTTGGTGATTTTGGTAGGTCTGGATTTTTGAAATCATTCTCTACAGCGCTATAAATATTCCCCTTCAAATGACATACCCTAGTTAGATAAGGGGCGGCTGCCGTTTCCTCAAATGAAATTAATCCTTCACTAGACAAATCTTTGAAATTACCTTGAGCTAACTTTACTTTATCAAGATTTGGATTTCCCCTATAGTTGGAACTCTCAATTTTAATTTCTAATCCATCTAATCCATTAAACCAAAAAATTGTAAATTCCTTATCTAAATTTCCATCTTTAACATTTTGGACTAGCCATTTTGCAAGCTCTTTTTGATCATTTGTTAAATTATACATTTCAAATTTCTCCTTAAAAATAAACTACTTATCTTAGTTCTGAAGAGCAAGACTGACTTTTAGAGCATTGAGCTTACTATTATGCTCAACAACCTTATCATACTGCAACCGCCCAACCACAATCCCCGCATGAATCCCAAGCCTCTCAGCAAAATCAATCACCTCCTCACGCGATCGCAAAGTATATAACTCCACATCATATTCTGATGGAATTAAAAAATCCCTTGCCCAAGCATTTGCCTCATCCTCCTGCTGCGATTCAAGGCGATCGCCATGACCAGAATCATCAAGGAAAATATCCTTCTTATCGTGCCGCAAAATATGCGCTGCCTCATGGAAAAACGTAAACCAAAAGCGATCGTTCTGCTTGCCATACAACGAAAGCTGAATCAAGGCTCTGTGTGGATTTAGCCAACGCGCCACCCCACTCGTATAAGCACAAGGAATCGCAGGCACGATCGCCAAAATCACACCTGACTCTTTACATAACTGCTTTATCTGCGGCATAAATTCCGCTTGGGATAAAACTGTTAGTTTCCGTATCTCTTGAACCGCTTTCTCAAACTTGGCTTTATTGTATTTAGGAACATCAGCCTTTTCCGCCTCAATCTCGCCCAAACGTAACCAAGCCGAAATCGCACCCACATTACTTTGTTCCTTGCGAGTGCGGCGAAAAGCTACCTGTTTTTGTTCGTAGCAAGTTTCCCAATTATCAGGAGAAGCTACCCCAAAAAGGTGAAGTAAATCCTTCACAATCTCAGGCTTATTTTTAGTATCTAAGCGTCGTTTGGCGATCGCTCCCTGTTTCATAAGATCTTTAACAGGAAGACGATCTAGCCAAGAAACCCAAGACTGTAAACGTTCTCTTTCTTCAATCTGTACCAATTGAGCGCGATATTGAGCCTCTCGCCGCAGCCAAAACTCTGGCGAACTGCCAATTACCCTTGATAACTTTTGGGCAGATTCCTCAGTAATGGGAACCTTGGCATTAATTAATAAACTAACGTGTTTTTCGGTATAGCCCAGACGCTCAGCCAGTTGTGATTGCGTCCAGTCCCGTTCTTCGATCGCATCAATAATGGTATCTCCCGGTGGTGATACCCATTCTGGAGTAAAGGAAAAATCTTGTTCAGTCATGGTAATCTCCAATAAATACAATGCAGACTTCAGTTACTTTTGCCCAGTCAATACTGCCATCTTCTTTGTATGGAGTTGGAATATTACTTGGTTCAAATACAAGCCGTTCAGCACCTTCAAGAGATACAGCAAACTGACCTAAGCGATCGCCTTTTAAAGGATGAGGCTTTCCATAAACTAGATCTTGCACCGATTCGGCTGCCATGAGGTCAGCTAATCGGGCGCGTAGTTTTTTGGAACTTGACTTTGATTCGCAAAACTTACGCAGTTTTACGTTTTTAAAAGTAACCTTCATGCTTATATATTTTAACTTTATTTTACCAAATTGGTAAAGATTTAATTCTAGCTCAAAGATGCAACTATAGATTTATCGGTTTAAAATTACCTAATATTTAGATTTGATGATCGCGTTATACTGATAGCTAACTAAAATTCAAAATGACCAATTACTTTGCTTAAAGCTGACTGAGTAGGACTTGAGGAGAGCAAACAATTGTCAGAAGGCGCTCGCCTACGTTCTCTAATATCTAGCAAAAAACAAGAATTTGAAAAAAATCTCTCTGTCTAGCATTAATTTATCCTCCATGAGATTACATATAATTGACTCAACCCCAATAATTAGGATTCAATGCAAACGATTAACGAACAATACATTGTTAATGCTCAAGGTCAAAGCCTGAGCATAGTTTTATATCAAAAGCTGCTTGCTCGTCTAGAAGAACTAGAACCTTTGACCTAGCCAAAGAATCGCAGGATGAAGCTATCCCATTCTCCCAAGCGATCGCTAAAATTAACCATTCAAGAAATAGAACGCTATCAACTAACTCACAACAAAGATAGTTGCCTCACCAATAAGCCTAACGACTGATCAGACAACCAACACTACATCATCGCTCTCGTCAAGTGTATCGCGCGAGTAAGTGTCCAGTCAGTTAAAATCGTGAATAGCTTGCCAGCATTGCAATAAAAATAGCCCCAATCTCACACAATGCAAAATTTATTTGAGGTAAACCATTATGTTGCAACTAGAAATTAAATCTGATTCACCTGATCTCGAAATCGTCCAAAATTTAATCAGAGCAGCAATTGATGCAGAAATCAAAAACTTACAGCGATCGCTAGATAAAACTAATAAATTCTTGCAAGAATTTGAAAATAAATATCAAATCTCATCCGACCTTTTTCTCAGCGATTGGACTGCTGAAGACCTCAAAGGCGGCGATGAAGAATATGTGAGTTGGGCAGGTGAAATCAAAATCAAGAAGAGACTAACTAATTCTCTGCAAAAGTTACAGGCGATCGAATATGTTACTCAACAACTATCAAGCTAATATCATCGCCACCATTCAAAAATATGTGAATGATGGATGGATTCGATCCTTTACCTTTTCTGTTGATCCTAGATCCGATTATGTTGGATTTATTCAAGGAAGTTTAGAATTTTTGCAAGGTTCATGTCTATTTTTTAGAGAATATGTTGACTTACAAGAATCCACTGAAAAACTTTCATATTCGTTCCATTACCAAGCCCCTGATAACAACTTGATATTTCGTTATGACAATGCAAATCATAAGCCAAAACTAGACTATACAGATCATAAACATATCAAAGATAAAATCATTCCCTCCGAAATTCCAGATATTGAACAAGTGATCCTAGAAATTATTACCAATTATTTAAATTAACGTCAGTTCGACGAAAGCGAAAAATGGTAAGAATCGCTAAGCGATTCTTACCATTTTTCGCCATTTGCGGCGTGCAAAGCACGCCGCAAATGGCTATATCGAACTCACGTTAAATTAAATCCCTTATAGAATGCGATCGCATCACCCACGAAAAAGATAGCGGTAATACCAATAATCCAAAAGCCTGATCAGAAGATCCGCGATACATCCTTGACCTCGTAAAGTGCGATCGCGCTAGTAAATATAGAGATTTCACAACAAAAAAGCCCCTCCTTGCGGAGAGGCTTTTTTATTTCGAGATGACTAGACTAGTCGATTAACCGTTGATAGCAGGAGCAGCCATTGCTACTGGTGCTACATCAACAGCAGCCAAATCGAGAGGGAAGTTGTGAGCGTTGCGCTCG
>NZ_JAYGIF010000167.1:0-17570 GCF_034931345.1 Pseudanabaena sp. CCNP1317
AGCGAGTCTGCCTGTGGAGGAGATGTAAGTCGATCTGGTAAAACTTCGGTTTTGTTGGACGCTATCCCCGTTGAATCAGGAAGCCAGCGCTGTACCGCCTAAGCGGTCAGCGTCTGGTAGTTCACGTATAGCTCTACCTGTATCAGGACAAATCAAAACCCAAATAGTGTAAGGCGGCGCGAAACGCCGCCTTACACTATTTGGATTTTATGTTCTAACAAAAATGGCGACAGCTATAAGTACCTAGATTTAATAAAACCAAGAACCCAAATAAGCGAAATCGCCCGCTTTGCGGGTGATTTCGCTTATTTGGGTTTTATATTTAATTATGTCTACCTACTTAGTACAGAAATATCTTTGAAAGAAAAGCACTGTAAAAAACCATTTAAGAATTGTCTAGATCCCCCCCCAGCCCCCCTTAAAAAAGGCGTTAATATACTTGACACACCGAGTAAATTTTCACCCCCCTCAGTCCCCCCTTCCTAAGGGGGGAAGTCTAAGTTCTCCCCCTTCCCAAGGGGGAGTTAGAGGGGGGGTAGAGGTTTGGTGCGTCAAGTAATTAATGCCTTAAAAAAGGGGGGAGAATTAAATTCTTCCCCCTTTTTAAGGGGGATTGAGGGGGATCTCTTAGAGCTTTTAACCGCAGAAAGGAATTCTTAAATGGGTTCTAAGATCTTCAGCTTTAAGTTCTAAGCAAATTGCTCAATTAAAACTTTAATTAACTCAGTTTTATTGTATATGTTTTCTCATATTCAACTAATTTTTATCCCTTTGGAAACATGGGAAATATAAGCAGCCCAATTCGTAAATTGAACTATCTAACCAATAGGTTTCTGATGCCGTTGCTCAGTCTAGCTGTGGTTTTTAGTTTGGTTTTAGTTGCGTTAGGCAGTTGGAATGCATGGCAAATCTCTCAGAGCTTTAATTTAAAAATCACTCCTGAATTTCAACTACAACGGCTAAGCGATGAGATTATCTATCTCGATGAAGTACTCACCATGTCTGCAAAGATGGCATCGTCAACAGGAGATTTACAATGGGAAAATCGGTATCGCACGTTTGAACCGAAGCTTGATGCAGTAATCAAACAAACTATTGCGATCGCTCCAGAAACCTATGCAAGTCATGCTATCCAAACTGATAAGGCAAACATCAAATTAGTTGCAATGGAAAATGAAGCATTTAACTTGATTCGTCAAGGAAAATCGCAAAAAGCTCTTGCTATATTATCTAGCGCAGAATATGAACAACAGAAACGGATTTATAGCGAGGGAATGCAACTAACTAGTACAGCTTTACAATCAAGAGTCAAATCCAACTTAGAATTTTATGGTTCCACTTTGTCATGGTCTAGTCTATTTAGTCTCTTAAGCTTGCTAATTTTAATAGTAGCTTGGATAACTATTCTAGGGTTAGTATATCAATACATTAATTATCGTAAACGTACAGAAAGAAAACTTTTAGAAACTAAAACAAAGCTAGAGAAGACTAATGAGAGTTTAGGAGAGTCAGAAACTGCTCTCAGGCAAAAAGCAGAAGCTTTAGAAAAAGCTATGCATGATTTAAAGTTGAGTCAATCTCAAATGCTGCAAAATGAAAAAATGTCTAGCTTAGGGCTGCTAGTTGCAGGAATTGCTCATGAAATCAATAATCCAGTCAACTTCATTTATGGCAATGTTAAATATATTCAAGAATATGTCAGTGACTTATTCCACTTCATTGGTTTATATCAAAAGCACTATTTAGAACCAGTTCCTGAAATACAGAGTGCTTTAGATTCTATCAATCTCAATTTTTTACAGGAAGATCTACTCAAAATCTTAGGTTCTATTAAGATTGGTAGTGAGCGAATTCAACAGATAGTTTTGTTATTGCGAAATTTTTCGCGGATGGATCAGGCTGATTTAAAAAAAGTCGATATTCATCAAGGTATTGATAGTACATTACAGATTTTAGAATATTACTTGAAATCTAAGGCTGAGTTCGATCAGATTGAAATCATCAAAAATTACGGGGATATCCCTCTAGTGGAATGCTACGCTGGTGCATTAAATCAGGTGTTTATGAATATCTTGACTAATGCCATAGATGCTTTAGATGAGATAAAATCTAGTGCCATTGACCCTATAGCAGCAGAAGATCCCAATCTGTGTCAATCAGGACAAATTCACATCAGAACTGCTCTGATTGATACAAATTGGGTAGAGATTGTAATTGAAGACAATGGCATGGGAATGTCAACATCAGTTAGAGATAAAATATTTGACCCATTTTTTACGACTAAACCTGTTGGCAAAGGTACAGGCATGGGAATGTCGATCAGTTATCAGATCATTGTTGAGCAGCATGGCGGAGTTATAGAGTGTTATTCGGAACTCAATCAAGGAACCCAATTTAAGATTAGAATTCCACTTATTCAACCACCAAATCCACCTAAAGAATTTAAATTAGCCGCACTCTGACTCACACGCATCGCTGACTGCGAGAACACTTGAAAAGCCTTCCGAATTTCGCCATCGCTATTCGCAGGTGTAAGAATCCATTCATCACGAATTCCCATATCTTTAAACACTTGACGAAAATTCGTAGAGCCATCGTCAATGCCCATCGCCGCGATAATGTGATTTTCCATCCGCAGCATATCGTGGGCGATCGCTGCTACATCCTTAGCTGTATGACGCATCGAATGGCAATCATCACCGTCAGTAATAATCAGGGTCACGGTGCGAACAGGCACGCCATTATCCGAGAATTCCTGAGATTTCGCTAATACAGTCCCCAATAGCACCACAGTTTGATCATAAAGGGGTGTACCTTGATTGGGCGTATAATTCTTGGAATCCATGCGAATTGCCTGTGCGATCGGGCAGTAAGGATAGAGAATAGTTCCATTTAGATAACGATTGTGAATCAGAATATTATCCTGTTGCTGTGAAGATGTAAGCGCATCGATGACGGAGTTATGTCCGCCACGCACTGCTTGAGCATTTCCTGAGTACTGGATCGAGCCAGAGTCATCGGGCATAATCGTAACTAGCACAACTTCGCTAGACATGACATCATCAACATGGATGCCAAGCCCTGCTTGGATTTGTGCGCCAAGATCATAAACAGTAAGTGCCTGCAAAGATTCATTGGAAAGGGTTCCATCATCTAAAGCGGATTGAAAGAGATCGTTAATGTTTGTCATTTTATTTGGTGATTGGTGATTGGTGATACTCCCTTCCCAGTGAAAGAATAGACGTTGCGGCGCTTCGCGCCGCAACGCTATTTCTTGGTTTTATATGTCTATTTCTTCGGTGGGAAGGGAGTATGAATTTGATTTGTTGATCTGTAGGGGTTTAGCATTTGCGCCACAATCTTGAACACATCATAGAAATCTAGATTCGCAAATGCTAAACCCTCTCGGCTTTCCACAAGTAATTTGTCCCTGCGCTTCAAGGTCTTGGGCAGAGCATTACTGTATGAAGATGATCTAAAAATAGAGAGATGGTGGCAGTAATGCTCTGCCCCTACAGCAATAATTAAGAGGATAACAGGCGCTCAAAAAATCCTTTTTTAGATTGAATAGATTCTAAATATTCTCTAAGCAAGCGTTCAATCAATTCTGAGCTAGTTGTATTTTCTTTCGCAAGGATTGCCACTAGATATTTCTCTGTTTCATAGTCAAGATTGATACTCATCATAGGATTGACCTCCTAAAACTGGATTTGATTGAGAGTTTTACTGCACGAAGCGCAGTAAAACTCGTTAAGCAAGGTTAAGATCTGACCAAGTTTCCATTGCGTCAGTGGATTTGACAAGGTGCATCCCTGCATTAGCAAATCGCTGAAAGGCAGCATCCGCTTGATCGGTGTAGTCCACCACGTTAGGAACGACCACAGGCGAAGTGCAATCTTCGAGTAGATAGACTTTCTTCGCGAGTTTAGGATCATGAGCAAGGATTTCGCTGAGCAAATCTTGGATTGTCCATGCGACGCAATGGCTCTTGGCTTGACCTGCAATAATTACAGCATCAAACTCCAATAATCTTTGCAAGAAGCGTGTATTTTTCTGAGCGATCGGTCTACCATCGGCTCCATCCATCACTTCAGGACGCAATACGGAATAATTTTCAGTGAGAGGATTACCGCCTTTAATCTCGAAATTAGTCTGACTGTGCCTTGCGATATTGTGAAAGAACATCGCTTCTTCGACAGAAGAAACTAGCGCGTGACCGATACCGCCGAGCATAGAGTGATACGCCCAAACCGTAAGTGGAAACTTGCCTTCATCGCTAAGCTTCTGCACATAATGCAAAGCGTGACGCTGAATTGCCATGTAGTTGCCTTTGGCAAGACTATAGGCGATCGCAGGATTTACTTTCCACTTGCCTTGCTGCACATCTTCTAGAGTAATCGATGTAGCATTAGGCATAGGATGTTCACCCGCATCATTCACCCAGAAAATAGGATGAAAAATCTGCATGGCAGTATGGGTATCCATCGTGGGCGCGATTTCGCTGATGTGGTGCAAGTTGCGATAGATGAATTCACACAGCCGCACATTATCCTCGATCGCACCAGTTCCAGATCGTCCACCAACAAAAAGCTCATGATCGGGAATACAAAAGGTATTCTGCACATCGATCGCCATCAAACAAATTTTCTTGCGATCCTTTGCGGCAGGCGTAATACCATGCTGTTTCGCCCATGCTTCGGCTTGGTTAGCGCGATCTTGATAAGGAACGCGCCAGACCGATCCGACTTTGTGGCGATCGAAGAATGCGGGAATGGGAAGTTGAGTAACGATTTGAGTAGTCATATTTTTATCTCCTAAATATTTAAGCCATTTGCAATTGCAAAATCTTTTGTGAGTGAATTACATAAATACCTTGCGAACCGACAATGAGAGAACAGCCACTATCAACATAGGGTTCAGTTTCGGGAAACGTTTTAGTAATCATAATTTGTCCATTATTCACCTCAACTCTGGCGATGCCTTCGTCAGTGGGAACGAATAGCCAGTTAGCGATCGCACTACCTCCATGAATATTCATTAACCATGCAATATCACCTTTTTGTCCTGCGAGAGTTGATACTAATTCACCATTAGGACGCAATACAGAAACATGATGGATGATTTTGCCTTGCTCTTGGGTGATGGTGAAGAACCAGCAGAGGTCATTGCTAAAGACGCAATTTGCATCAATTAATTCTCCTTGAATGGGTGGAATATTCACGCGATCGCAAATTCCCATACGTTTAGCATCAAAGGTAAAAGCGACACTAATCGCACCTGCCCGATAAAAGCCAAAACCAAAGGTTTCACCAATCCAGAACTGAGTTTGTCCTTCGAGAATGTCGCCAATATATTCATTCCCTAGCTTGCCATCGCGTAACAATTGACCTTGATCAATCCAATAGCGAGAGAAGGAATTGGCTCGGATTAGTTCGGCGGCGATCGCTTGCGGTGGTTGTCCTTGATTGAGCGTAAGAGCTTTTCCTTGTTTGGTAACGATTGTAGACTTACCAAAGATTGCGAATTGAATATTAGCATCGAGTTCTCCTGACAATAAAACTGTGTTATCTTCGCGTTTGAATTCGTGATTAGCGTGATAGAGATAATTGAGAGAATTGTTTTGTAAAGCAAATTGAAGAATTATCCCTTCAGTTTGGAATATTTGCAAAACCTTACAAGACGTTTTTCCCATCTTGTTCCCCTCTCCCAGTGGGAGAGGGGCTAGGGGTGAGGGTCTACAAATTGGGCAATTAGTCCTTAAATGTTCGATTCCACATTGATTACATTTTGTCCAACGCATTGATGCGAGAAGGTTTTGAGGAAAAACTCCGCGCCAATCTTTTTCAAAGCAGTTATGGAAATACTGGAGCAAATCATCAGAGAGAACTTTGCAAGGGATTGCAGGTTTAGGATATCGCACATCAGGATGAAAAATGGTGATCCTTTGTAGTGGTCTGGCGCTGTGAGGGATTTGCGATGCTTGAGATTTAGGCTTGTAAACGCCGCCATAGGGATCGACATAGAGAAGGCTCTGCATCAACATCACCGTGAAGGCATACCAATCAGAATCAGGATTATGGGAACTGATGAGAATTGGTTGATTGGCTTGGCGATCGCACAATAACGGATCAACAAATCGCGCCGTAAATACCTGACAGGGAAACTGTCCAAACTGAAAGGAATCAGCATCAATGAGATGGACTTGATTTTGAGAAACCAATAAATTCAAATCATTGAAATCACCAATCGTGACATTTGCTTGATGAACTTTGAGAACTGTTTCATGTAAATCGCGAAATAAGTTCGTCACAACTTGCTGTGAGATGGCGTTAGTTTGACGATAATTGCGATCGCTATATTTCAAAAGTGGCACTGTATTTTGCAAAAATGGCATTGCATAGCCCAGAATATTCACGCCTTGTTTATCCGTTGCCAAGGTTTCAGGCTTGATTACTCTTGCTGGCAAATTTTGAGGGAAGCCCCGCAGTTTTTGCTGATGCAATGCTAGTCTGGCGGTTGCCGCCAGTTGCTCTTGGGGAAGCATTTGATAATCAGGATGATCGGCGGTTTTGAATAGTTTGAGAACTTGACCATTCTTTAAGTCATAGATATCAGCCTCGCCACCCTTGCCGATCGCATTTTTAGGATTTAGTTTAATCCGCTTTTGATTGAGATAGATATCCATAAAAGTTCTCCACAACTGCACGCATATTGTTATCGAGATAGCTCAAGGCTTGTTTAGCAATATCTTGGGGAACACCACCATAAAAAGCTTCGGCAATACCACCTGTGATGCAAGCGAGTGTATCGCTATCACCACCGAGAGAAATTGCATTACGAATTGCATCTTCAAAATCTGTTGATTCTAGAAAAGCGATAATTGCTTCAGGCACAGTTTCTTGACAGGATTCGTTAAATATATAGACAGGACGAATCTCATCTACAGTGCGATTTAAGTCATAGCCAAAAGATTTAGCGATCGCATTTTTTATTTCCTCCTTGCTCTGACCTTGACGCGCCATCAAGATAGCCACAGCCGTTGCTTGCGCTCCCTTGACTCCTTCAGGATGATTATGGGTCACTTCCGCCGATCGCTTAGCTTCATTCATCACCGATTCCAAGTCATCATAGGCAAATCCGATAGAACTGACTCGCATTGCTGAGCCATTACCCCAGCTATTGTATGGCTCCATACTCTCAAAACGAATCCACTGAGCAAAGCGTCCACCATAGCCACGATTGGTATATTTACGAGCATAGTTTTTGATGTATTCTGCATAATTGCCTTGATGCATCAAGCAATCAGCTACTGCTACAGTTAACACTGAGTCATCGGTAAAATCACATCCTCCACTAAAGAGAGGGAAGTCTTTTGAGCGATGATTATTAAATTCGTAAATGGAACCGACGATATCACCGACAATTGCGCCTAACATAGTTTTCAAGTAAAAAGGTAAAAGGTAAAAGGTAAAATAGTCTTGCTCCCCTCGCCCTATGGGAGAGGGGCTGGGGGTGAGGGTCTTCTTATCACAATTAAACTCGTATCATCAGAAAGCACACCAGATCGCTTAATTAGCTCTCGTTTCTGCCAATCTGGTTTTACTTCCTCACGATTTAGCATTGCTAACTTACGTCTTATGGCATCAGGATTTTTGAAGTAACGATCTTCTTGCCAAAACTGACTTACCTCTTCCACAGCGATCAAATCATCAATTCCATCGGTAGCAATTAGAATAGATTCTAATTCTGATGTAGGGATACGATCGCGAATCTCAAAACTCACTGCTTCAGGTCGATACAAGCCGTAAGCAAGATAGGGCGGGGCGTTATCGGGATAGGCTGGAATTTGAGTAAGTTTGCCATTAACAGCGATCGCCCCATCGCCCATAGAGAAAGCAACTGTTTCGCTAGGAGTGATGACTAAGCCCACAATTGTAAATAATAGATAGTTATTCACAAATTGCATCACAGATTCTTGAGTCTCATTAGTCGAGATCTCCACAAAAGCCTTTACTTTCTGTAAGAGATTAATTTTAAGCACATTCCAAAAATCAGGCTCAGATATTGCTAACCCTTGATGGAGTAAATCGGCGATCGCATCAGTCACCATCAGCGTACCGAGCTTTGCCCCAACCTCGCTATGTTTACCACTGCCGCAGCCGTCACACACTACAGCCGTCATAAAGTTATCCCACAGGACAATCCGCAGCGCATCCTGATTATTTTTGCTAGCAAGAACATGGTTGCGCCCAATAATTGAACCGCAGGCATATTCAAACTGACTTGACAAATTTTCACCCGCTAAATCAGGAATTTGCAGCGATCGCAGTTCAGGAAGTTCTACTTGTTCTTGCATGACGTTATAGTGTATAAACTACACAAACTACTATAGTGTCATTTTTACACTATGTCAAGCCTGATCAAGGAAAAAGTTAAATGGAAAAAGGAAAAATTTATCAAATGTATAATTATGAATATCCACGACCTGCTCTTACTGTGGATTGCATCGTATTTGGACTTGATGCTCAGCAGGAACTCAAAGTGATGCTAATCCAGCGCAATATTCCGCCATTTCAAGGACAATGGGCGATCCCTGGGGGATTTGTACGGATTGATGAAACTTTAGAACAGGCGGCTTTGCGAGAATTGCAAGAAGAGACAGGAATACATGATGTTTACCTAGAGCAACTTTACACATTCGGTGATTTGGGGCGCGATCCCCGCGATCGCACAGTTACTGTCGCCTATTACGCATTGATTAATTTAGTGGAGCAAAAAATCCAAGCATCCACTGATGCGCGTGAGGCTGATTGGTTCGCCATCTCGAAAATTCCGCCTTTAGCCTTTGACCATAATCAGATCTTGCAAACGGCGATCGCCAGATTACGCAACAAAATTCGTTATGAACCAATTGGCTTTGAGCTATTACCCAAAAACTTTACCCTGTCACAACTCCAAAAACTCTATGAAACTGTATTAGATCGATCTTTAGACAAACGTAACTTTCGTAAAAAAATTCTTGGCATGGACTTGCTCATTGATACAGGAAAAGTCGAACACAATGTCGCCCATCGTGCTGCAAAACTTTATGAATTTGATGAGACTAAATACTTACAGTTAAAACAAAATGGATTTAATTTTGAAATCTAAAACCAAAGATTACTACTTTCCTACCCGCAAATTATTGGTGCGGCGCTTCACGCCGCACCAATAATTTGCGGGTTTTAATGTCTATTTTTAGACAAAGAAGAGAGTAGAGGTGATGATTTGTATTGTCTCTTATCTTTCTTAACAAGACGATCACCAAATTAGCGATCGCAAACAGAGTATTACCGTTAGGATGTATAAGTACAGCACTAAGCAAATCAAACAAATCTATCGATTTGCTAGCCCACCTTTAAGTCAAACTTTATGTATAAAAGGGAACTCAAGCTTTCAAGTCAATATACAAATAACTTCTATAATGGCTCAATCTACGATCTTGTTTTTTTAGACTTAGAATGGTGTCGCGATTTTCATAAGAATGCCACAGTACAAAAAATATTTGGTTATACACTCACACGCATTTTAGAAGATAGTAACGAGCAATACATAAAAATCCAATTTATCGAATCAAGTACACAAGAAAAGAGGATAATTCAAGACATCTTAAATGACTTACAAAGTTTACAGGGCAAATATTTCATTGGTTATGGATTGTCAACTAGTGATATGTTTTGCTTACGTCAAAGAATTGATGCTCTAGATTTCATTCCTAAAGTTGATAGTATTAAAATACTAGATTTACAAAGAATTATTCAACGGACAGACCTCAATCAAGGTTTGAATAATTTATTTGCTTATTTAGAAATTCCTATTTATAAAAGAATTAAGGGATACTATGTTTTTCGGAATGGAGTAAAGGTATTACGGAAAGAAAGAGGATATGAAACAATTCTTAATGAAATTTACGAATATTGTTTAGAAGATGCCGAAAATTATTTTCATATTATTAGCAATTGGCAAACCCAATTCCCCCTAGTCGATCGCCATAAACACCAAATAATTAACCTCAAAATCGATCCGCGATCGGAGCAACGCATTAAATCAAGACGTGGCGCTGCATTACAAAGACCATCCCACTAAATTTAACATGAGTTCGATATAGCCATTTACGTATAGCAGTGCAAGAGATAGCTAGGACAAATCAAAACTCAAAAGATGAGTGGCGGCGCTTCGCGCCGCCACTCATCTTTTGGGTTTACAGCCTTCTAGTTTTAACGTGAGTTCGTCATCACTTCACTCAACCTCATTCTTGAGCGACTTTTCCTTTCTCCCTGCTTATTGATGGCAACATTGGTTGCTCTTGCCAGTATTTTTCAAAACTTTGGCAGAAATCATCTCCGTCGAACTGACGTTAAATTAACGTCAGTTCGACAAAAGTGGAACGCTGAGATTGGGGCTTGGTCTCCAAGCCCCTACATATGTGTAAATGTAGGGGCTTGGTCTCCAAGCCCTCTTTCTAACTTAACGCCAGTTCGACAAAAGCGAAAAATGGTAAGAATCGCTAAACGATTCTTACCATTTTTCGCCATTTGCGTCGTGCTTCGCACGATGCAAATGGCAATATCGAACTCACGTTAATTTAATAAAGAGCCAGATTTTTGAAGACGCAGGTTCGCTGCGTCATCAAAAATCTGGCTCTTTATTTTATGGCTAAGCCCTTACTGGGTTTAGGTTGTAATACTTGAACGTATGACTACATTCTTGTGCATTGCTATTTGCACTGTTTATTTAAGTATTTTTTTAGATATACTTTGGTAAATAGGATCTATTAGCTAATACCAAACCGTAAAATGGCGTAGCCATTTTACGGTTTTAAAAAACCTACTGGGTTTGATGTTTAATTCACAAAAGTGTAACTACACTTTCGTGAATTGGTATAACACTTGAAGATCTATCAGTAAGATCCAGACCCATTGTTATGGCGAGGCGAAGCCACGCCATAACAATGGTTTCTGTATTTCTAACTATAGTGCTTTGCGCTCAAATCAAAACTGAGAAAACTTTTGAAAGTGTTGCTTTGCAACACTTTCAAAAGTTTTCTTATGGTTCATTTGATCTGTAATTGCTGTAAGTATTTGCAGGTAGTTAGGAATAATTAGTACAAACTCTAAGTCGATATCTTTGCGTCTGTAAACCATGGGAAACTTGATGTCAGAGTTGGGAGAATCTATAAAGCTTGAGAATCAGCAATCGCTGCGTATTTTGATTATTGAAGATGTGGAAGCTGATGTGGAGCTAACCTTATTGGCTCTTGAATCATCAGGTTTAACTTTTATCCATGACATTACAGCTACGGCGATCGAATGCCAAAATTTTTTACAAACCAAAATCTACGATGTTGTCTTGTCTGATTATCGATTGCCTAGTTTTAATGGGTTACAGGCTTTTAGTTTTCTCAAGCAATCAGGACAAGATATTCCATTCATTTTGATTACGGGCAGTTTAGGGGAAGAATCCGCCGTTGAATGCATCAAAGCGGGGATGACGGATTATGTGTTGAAGGATCGGTTATTTCGGTTGCCTAGTGTCTTACATCGGGCTTTGCAAGAGTTTGCATTACGCCAGCAGCAAAAAGCGGCGATCGCCCGAATTGAGCAGCAAGCATGGCGCGAAACTATTATCAATCGCATTGTCCAATCTATGCGAGAGACTCTCGTTTTAGCTGAGGTATTGCAAACAACGGCTGATCTATTACAGGAAGCTTTAAATGTCACTCATTGTTTAATCTTTCAGCCAGATAATTCGCAGCAAATGCGGGTATGCTATGCCAGTGCAAAGAATATCGATCAGGATGAACTTATCGTTGGTTTGTCTTGTGAGTTTTATACCCATTATCAAGATGTTTTGATCCAAGGAAAACAAATTCCTATTTATCAAATTAGCGAAGATCTTCCAGAGGAGCTAAGAGACTTAGCAAAACAGTATAGTATTCAGTCTCTTTTGATCACCTCTCTGTTGTATCAACAAACTTATTTAGGTGGAATTAGTTTGTATCAGTGCGATCGCGAACGTATTTGGTCTGAGAATGAGCTATCACTCGTTAAGGCGATCGCTGATCAATGTGCGATCGCTATCCATCAGTCAGAACTCTATCAAAATGCACAATCAGAGTTAGCAGAGCGCAAAAAGATGGAAGCTCAATTGCGGCATGATGCTTTTCATGATTCGTTAACAGGCTTGCCAAATCGTTCCTTATTTTTAGATCGTCTTAACCATGCTCTGCAACTATCCAATCGACGCGCATATTTAAATTCAAGTAATCTCCCAGAAAAGTTTGCAGTTCTCTTTTTAGACTTGGATCGATTTAAGGTAATCAATGATAGTCTTGGGCATTTAGCAGGTGATCAGCTATTAAAGACTGTGGCAAAACGTCTCGTTGACTGTCTGCGGGGAGGGGATACAGTCGCGAGGCTAGGGGGAGATGAATTTGTAATGTTGCTTGAAGAAATTGAAGATCTTAATGATGTCATTGAGGTTGTGCAGAGGATCAAGGAATCATTGAAAGTGCCAGTTTTTCTTGATAGCAATGAAATAGTGATTAGTACGAGTATTGGTATTGCCCTAAACTCTACTGACTATACGCAACCAGATCAGCTACTGCGTGATGCTGACACGGCTATGTATCGCGCTAAAGAACAAGGTAGAGATCGACATGAAATATTTAATCCTGCCATGCATACGGAAGCGCTCAAAAAACTACGACTAGAGAACGAGTTACGACGAGCCATTGAACGCCAAGAATTACGAATTCATTACCAACCAATTGTTTGCTTGAAGTCACGACGTATATTGGGATTTGAAGCTCTTGTTCGTTGGCAACATCCTGAGCAAGGATTGATATACCCTGCGGAATTTATTTCCCTTGCGGAGGATGCAGGACTAATCGTGGCAATTGATTTTTGGGTGTTAGAGCAGGCTTGCTTTCAGTTAAAAGTATGGCAAGAGCAGTTTCCGATCGCAGCAACTCTAACCATGAGTGTTAATTTATCTGCTAAACAGTTTGCTAAATCTGATTTGTTTGCTCAAATCGAGAATATACTCCAGAAAACGCAGCTAAATCATCATCATTTGAAGATCGAAGTAACTGAAAGTATATTAATTGAGAAAACCTCTTTAGCAGCGCAAATATTAGGAGAATTAAATGATCACAATATTCAAACTTGTATTGATGATTTTGGTACGGGGTATTCTTCATTAAGCTATTTGCATCGATTCCCGATTCATACCCTCAAGATCGATCGCTCCTTTATAAATCAACTCGATCGTCATTCTGGAGATAGTGAAATCGTCAAAGCAATAATTGTTTTGGGAATAAATCTGGGCTTAAATGTGATAGCGGAAGGAGTAGAAACTGCTGAGCAGTTGGACTATCTGAAAAGATATAATTGTGATGCAGGGCAGGGATATTATCTATTTGCACCTTTAGAAGCTGTGGCGATCGCTTCATTACTGGAGACTATACCAAGTAGTTCAGAAGAATTAGACCTATTAAAGCTCAAATTTGAATAGTCTAAAAACACAAAATGGCTACGCCATTTTGTGTTTCGGTATTACAGGGTGTTCGCCTGTTCCAAGGTACTGACATTCACCAATTTCAAGCTGGGAGTTGTGCGTTTCACTAGTCCTGTCAGAACTTTGCCTGTGCCAACTTCGATTACTTGTTCATATCCTTGAGCAGCAAGATACAAACAGATTTCGCGCCAACGCACTGGGGAGGTCATCTGTTGAGTGAGGCGATCGCGCAAAAGCTGACCAGAAGTCGTAGCATCATTTGGCTCTACATTGGAAATGACAGGAATTGTCGCTTCGTTAAAAATCGTCTGTTCAAGAATAGCCGTAAATTTAGTCGATGCATCCGCCATTAGAGGGGAATGGAAAGCACCACTTACCGCCAAAGAAATTGCTCTCTTAGATTTGACCTGTTCGCAAATTGATTTTACCGCCGCTTCTGTTCCTGAAATCACGGCTTGATCGTTGCTATTGTCATTAGCCAAAATTACGTTTTCAGTTTGGGCGATCGCTGTTTCTAAGGCATTGCGATCAAACCCAAGCAGAGCCGTCATTGCACCACCGCTTGCTTCTGACATCAGGAGCGATCGCTGCTTCACTAATTCTAAACCTGTGGCAAAATCCACTACACCCGCACAATAGAGCGCACTATATTCGCCCAAGCTATGCCCTGTCACTGCATCTGGTTTTGCGCCTTTTTCTTGCAATATATCGGCAAGAATTGCCGATATTACATACAAGCAAGGCTGGGTAAATTCGGTTTTGGCAAGTTCCTTCGCGTCTGTCTGGGATTTTTCTAAAATCGACCATCCCAAAATTTGCTCGGCTTTGTCGAACTTATCCTTGCCTACTTCCGCAAGATCCAAGCCCATGCCAACAGCCTGAGAACCTTGTCCAGGGAAAACCCATACATTTCTGGTCATTTTTATAAAATATTTATTAAACTTTGGTTACATTCTACAGTTTAGCGCCATGTGAACCCTAAGGAATTTTTGGAAAGTGTTGCAAAGCAGCACTTTCCAAAAATTCCTTAGTTTGTCTTTGAGCGCCAAGCTAGGGCAAACAACCCCAAAATACAAGTAGCGGCACTACTTGTATTTTGGGGTTACTAACGTCAGTTCGACGAAAGCGAAAAATGGTAAGAATCGCTAAGCGATTCTTACCATTTTTCGCCATTTGCGGCGTGCTTCGCACGCCGCAAATGGCTATATCGAACTCACGTGTTGTTAAAACCTTTGCTGGGAATGGTATTAATACAAATTAGAGACATAAGAGGCATAGCCGTTATAAATTTGCGTAGCATAGCGATCGCCTGTGCCTAGCATCTTTTCACTAGCCTGAGACCAACGGGGATGGGGAATATTTGGATTGACATTGGCAAGAAAATCATACTCTTCGGGAATACGCATATTCCAAAATGTAGCTGGTTGGCGATCGCTAAATTCAATATTGACTATCGATTTAATGCTTTTATAGCCATATTTCCAAGGCAAAACTAATCGAATCGGAGCGCCATGTTGTTTGGGTAACTCATGTCCATAGATGCCCACAGCCATAAAAGCAAGTTCATTCATCGCTTCCTTAATTGTTAGCCCTTCCGTATAGGGCCAAGGCTCGCTCTGCAAAATCTGTCTTCTTGCCTGCTCAGGTCGAAAGAAAGTTGTAAATTTAACATGGGTTGCATTAGCCTTTGGTTCCACTAATTCAATTAATCGCTTGAGAGGGAACCCAGACCAAGGAACTGCCATCGCCCATGCTTCCACACAACGATGGCGATACAGACGTTCTTCGATAGGCATTTTGGCAATCAAATCCTCGATCGCAAATTTTTGGGGATTTGCTACTAAGCCAGATACTTCCACAGTCCAAGGATGTGGTTGGAATCTACCAACTTTTTCCCATACATACTTGTCGCTGCTAAATTCATAGAAATTAGTGTAAACAGCAGCACTATATTCATCGGTGATTGGGCGATCAAGGGTAAAAGCAAGATTGCGAGAAGTGGTAATTGCTTTTAAGAGATCGTCTAGTAGTTTTTGTTTGACAATGGCTTTTTTTTCTTCGAGGGTTTGACATCCAGCTAATAATCCCATAATGCTCAGGCTACCTAATCCAGCTTTCTTCATAAATCTCCGCCGATTTAGATAAACTGATTCTGAGGTTGCTTGACTTTCAGGCAGAAACCAATCTGGAAGAATCTTGATCAAAGTCATAGGAACATCCAACTATTTTAGAGCCTACAACTATAGTAGACCGATCACCAACCAAGAACAGACTAAGGATGGTTGGCGCAAAGCGCCGCCCATCCTTTTGAGCAAACCTATTTACAGCGCAAAGCGCACAAATCCAAATTAAGAAAATATTTAAAAGTGTTGCAAATCAACACTTTTAAATATTTTCTTGCAGTTCGTTTGATCGGTAATTGCTATAAAAACCGTAGTAAAAGCTATAGACTAATTTGAGAAAAAATATTTAAGAATTCTAATTTGATGAAAAAAACAACAAAACAACTTTGCAGCTTTGCGATCGCTGCTCTGATGTCTTGCTTACTTGCAATATCTTGTACTCCAACTAGCAGTAACAACGCCACTACAACTAATAGCCCTAATACAGGCAGTAATCAGCCCCCAATTCCCATTGGTATTGCAGTTGCTCAAACTAGTAATGTTTCATTACTAGGCCAAGAACAAGTCACAGGTGCAAAAATTGCTGAGACCTATTTCAATCAACAAGGTGGCATCAATGGCACTCCAATTCGTCTAATTTTTCAAGATACCGCAGGTGATGAGCAGGGTACAATTAACGCCTTTAACACACTAATTTCCCAAGACAAAGTTGTTGGTATCGTTGGTCCAACACTCTCACAGCAAGCATTCAGTGCTGATCCCATTGCTGAACGAGCAGGCGTACCCGTGATCGCCCCATCGAATACCGCTAAGGGAATTCCTCAAATTGGTAAATATATTTCACGAGTATCAGCTCCTGTAGCTGTAGTCGCTCCCAATGCGATCGAGGCTGCCCTTAAAATCAATCCTCAAATCAAAAAAGTAGCGGTTTTCTACGCCCAAAATGATGCTTTCAGCAAATCAGAAACAGGTACTTTCCAAGAAACAGTTAAGAAAAAAGGTTTAGAACTAGCAACAGTCCAAACCTTCCAAACTACTGATACTGATTTTCAATCCCAAGTAACTAATACTATCAATATCAAGCCTGACTTAGTTATCATTTCAGGTCTATCTGCTGATGGTGGAAACCTTGTCAAGCAGTTGCGTGAACTAGGTTATAAAGGTCTAATCATCGGTGGGAATGGATTAAATACTTCCAATATTCTGCCAGTGTGTAAAGCACTCTGTGATGGCATTATCATTGCCCAAGCCTATAGCCCTGAATTGAAGAATGAAATAAATACTGCGTTTCGTCAGATCTATACTGAGCAGAACAAAAAAGAACCGCCACAGTTTACTGCTCAAGCATTTACAGGAGTGCAAGTATTCGTCGAAGCATTACGTACTCTCGATAAAACAACTAAGCTCAATACATTAGCATTGCCCCAACTTCGCACACAGCTAAATGACACATTGCTAGCAGGTAAATACGTTACGCCTCTCGGTGAAATATCCTTCACTCCCGAGGGCGAAATCGAACAAAAGCAATTCTTTGTAGCCCAAATCAAAATGGAAGCGGACGGCAATAGTGGTAAGTTCACATTCATTCAATAACTCTACATTATAGCTACAGTCTCACTTACCACTTTCCGCCATTTGCGTCGTGCAAAGCACGCCGCAAATGGCTATATCGAATTCACACGTCTCTTTAAGTGTTTATACCAATTCACGAAAGTGTGGCAACACTTTTGTGAATTAAAAACCAAGCCTAGTAAGGTTTAAAAAAACGTGAGTTCGATGGAGTAGACAAAAGCAAAAGAAAAGCTGAGACTAGGTTTGACAAACTAAAAGCCTCAGCAATATGAACAGTATCGTATCGCACTTGGATATCACGCGAATCTTCTGTGAAGT
>NZ_JAYGIF010000168.1:0-8626 GCF_034931345.1 Pseudanabaena sp. CCNP1317
GAGATAATGTCCCCCGCACGGTTTGGTGTGCCGAACGTGGGATTAATTTCTGCAAAATTGATCGCTCTTCTTCGCCGATTCATCTCAAAAACACTCTCAGGAATCGCTGGGATCGCGAGGTTAGTCTCATTCGGGCGGGCTTAGGCGATTCTTTACGGCCTATTGCAGATCATGCATCTCTAGACAATCCTCACATCGATCTTTGGGCAAGTGTTGAAGCGAGAACCAATGCGGCGATGTGGGCTTTACGGGACTATTTGCTTGAGCGCCTTGTGTTTGAGGGCAATCAGGTTACGGTCGTGACCATCGGTAATGATGATTCTGGCAAGTCGATTAAGGAGGCTCTAGCTCAGACAAGGCAAGAGCGTTACCAAGCTGTCTCTAGCGCAAAAATCCTATCTCCCTCTGAACAGAAAAAATTAATCTCAAATGAGTCTCAGTCGTATCAAGATGTTTTGGATCTAGAAAAAACTGCGATCGCTAAGTTTTATTGTCTTGATACTGTATCTCCCGAACTGGTGGAATACGATCGCGAGGGGCAACGTCGCTCGGAGATTCTCAAATTGGAGGCTTTGTTTCAGTCAGATCTTGCCATTGATGCTGATGTTCGTGCTTTTGATCGTCAAGCTAAGTTTGGTATGGGTATTTTCCTGCCAGATCAGCCTTGTCATGAATTGGGACGCTATATCAGATCGGGTTTAGGTTTGAAGGAGTTACTGAATCCTGATGTTCAATACACTGATTCAGATCTGGAAAACTTGGGTAGTCTTTGTCGGCAATTTGCTACGGACATCAAAAGATACTTGGGCTTCAATGTCCCTCAAGATGCTACCAATATTTGGATTTTTCGCATTCTCTGCAATCAGCTTGGGGTCAAAATCTGTTCTAAGCGCATTCATGGCGATGAGGGCATGATTAATGTTTGTTGGCTTGATGCTGATGCTTGGCAACAGTTACAGGCGATTCTCGAAAGACGCTCCGTCTCTCGGCAACAGGTGACGACTGCTCAGCCCGTTTCTTGCGATCGCCCCCCCCTTATAACAAATGATTGTGAGGGGGCGATCGCTAACTGTCAGTTTGCGGTTTGGACTAGGCTGCTTGCCAGAGTCGCTTATCTGCGCCATTTACTGACATCGGATATTTCCTCTAAGCATCCTCTCTATAAGCTCCAAAACCATTTATCAGTCCTATTTTTCAATATCCAAGTCATGTTCACTCAAAGATTATTCTTGACTTGCTCTCACGTTATCCCGTAATTTCGTAATTATCGAGTAACTCAGATGTTTCTGTGTAAAGCTATCATATAAAAATCAGTCATTTTCGGGGGCGATATCATCTCTATGGTTTGAGGTGGGGCAATCCTTGTTTACAAATTTTATGATGGAGTCCTATATGGGTACATTGACCGATATTTTCGTTGCTCAAAAAGAGCAACGATTTGATTTTCTGCGTGAAAACTTTCCTCGGATTTTTTATAAGTATCATCAAGAGCGATTTGCTATTCAGCAAATGCAATTAAAACCTTTTACTACCTTTCTTGACTCTCAGCTTTCTAAGCCTATCGATATCAATGTCACGGCTCAATTTATCAAGAAACATCGCGCTGATGCTCAATCTTTCGTCTCTACTGCTATTAGCGAAGTCGGTAAGTTTAACAATATTCAACTTTTGGGTGGGGTTGCTCCTCGTTCAGCTAATCTTGTACGGGATTTATTCGCTGATGAAGATTCCTTGATCGCTAGTATCAGCCAAGATATTGTCATCGAAGTTATTGATTTCCTCTGCTCAGATCCTCACTATCCAATGCTTTGCGATATCTGCTTCCCCTGTACTAGTCAAGTGATTGTGGCGGCTCGTAAAAACCGAATTCCTTTATCAGTAAGAGTAATCAAACCTCCTCTAACTTTCAAATTCAATCGCCATCGCATCATTGCTTGCGCTAACTGGGATGTTCTTGTGCAATATGCTAGTGCTGATGTTGTCCTCAAGCTATGTAGTATTCCTTGGTTAGATGAAATTCCTTGCTTTGGCTAGATTGGCTATAGTCCTGAATAGCAAAGGATCTGCGGCGCTTCGCGCCGCAGATTGCTTCTTGAGTTTTAGTCTGTACTAGCTATCTCTTGCTTTCCTATACCAGATTGGCTCACCTATGAAAGAAATAAGCAGTCCGCACTGCTCTTGTTGATCTGATTAGTTCGGACTGCTTATTTCTCTATTGGGGCTTCGCTCTTAGGTATTGTTTGGGCTTGCCAATCACTGCTGCTACTTCTTCATGGGTGTTGAATCTAGACCATGCACTGCCATGTTTGCAGTTTACATAGGTAGCAAAACGGGTCAGGGTTCCGCTTAGTAAGCGTAGTAGCATGTCCAATGCTTCATCAGCGATACGGTGATTGATCGACATCGACTGAGCATTGGCGATCGCTGATTCTTCGCAGGAGAGGACTTTCTCAATTGACGCTTGATTCACCAGTAGATCTGGATGTTGCAATGCTGGTGATGGCAGGGCTGTACAAAATGTGGGTATATGAAAGGCTCCTTTCATACTTTCCACAGTGTCTCTAGATCCGAGTAGAACTTGTCCCGAATCATAATGATTGCCACAGTCCAACCAGAATGTTGTTTTTCCAGTGTCGAGAACTTTGGCAATTTCGGCTCTGGCTTCGGGATTGTCCACAGCTCCAATACAGATTGTCAGGTGTTTCCATCGTGACGTTGCCATGTCTGCTCTAAATGATGAAACTATGGCGCTGATTTCGATGCCCCATTGCCATCCATACCTTGCGGCTAATACTGATGCTTTCGGTAGTTCAAGGTCGTTGGGAGTAAAGTTTTGGCGCGGTATATTCGTTGCTTCGACCCGATCTGGATCGATGAAAGTAACTGATACTTTTTTCCCGGCTTGTTTTTGTAAATAGGCGATGCGTGGCAAGTTCACGGCTAACCATCCGCCTGTGCCGCCACAGCCGATGAGAATTAGGTCTAGTTCTTCATAGGCTGGTAGCAGGATGGGGACGGCTTCGGCAAAGGGTAATGATAGGTTTGACATTACCAATCCTCCACTAAGCAATCTGTTAATTGCGCTGGTAACTCCAAGATCCCTGTTGTTGCAGTTTCATAGAAATGACCGTAAATTCCTACTCGCATCCTGATCTGTGGGTTGGAGAAGATTTCACCCAGCACTCCATAAATCCGAAAACCTGTCTCATCTCGATTATCTGTGTCTGAGAAGTAGGCTCTCATTCCATGATGGGAATGGATTTCGATAATCGCTTTGCTGTATGTGCTGTTCGCACTGTTATCTAATGGCTTACAGGATGTGGCTGTTTGCTCTTGCTCTGGAATCGCGAGCTGCCAATTACCATTTTCAAAATATAGGTGAAATACAATTTCGACTGGACGATTATTAGTGTCGCAAGCAATGCGTGAGGCTTCGAGCATTTGCTCTACTAGCGTTACGGGGACTGCGGGGTATGTCATCTGTACAGATGCTGATATTGCCTTTAGTCCTTTGGCTTTGTAATACGACACTGGCGCGATCGCAGTCAATCCTTGCCTCTTTGCCCTGACAAATGTGCCATTACTGCCATACATATACTCATACATTGAGGTTGGGGCAATTTCAGGCAAGCTTTGATTTGTGGCGATGATGTGCTGAATTAACGGGGGATTCTGGGCGGATGGCAATACGGGATTTGTTGTGGCTACGTGCTTTTGGATATGTTCTAATAATTTCATTGGTTGATTACCATATTAATGGCTACCTTTACGGAACTGCCACATTGGACAAGATCGTTAATGGGGTAGCGGTTGGATTTCTGCAATTGGATCAGTTTTTCGCGGATGTCTTCTGGATGGGTATTGGATTTGCTATCCACAAGATGATTGTTGAATGGTGCTGTCATGAACATCTCCCATGCTTTAGCTAGTCGCTCTATTCCTTCTGCATAGCTGCTGAGGTTATTCTCAGTTCCCATACAGATCCTGCCATCTCCATAGATATTTGGTAATGGCACATGGTAAATGGGCGCTTCGGCGGCAAAGGTTTTCTGCTTAGTTGCCCAGATATAGCAAGTGTCACCGCAAAGCATAAACACGATTCCCATCATTGGAATGGTCAGGGAAATCGGCTCTCCGCTTTGATTTAAGTTGATGAAGGTAAATGTCCGTTTTGCAGGTGGCATAAACTGCACATACCATTGTCCTTGCCGACAAATCCCCAATCGTTTTACTCCATTGGGTATCCATCCTGAGTCAATGCGTTCATGTTGAAAGGCGGCTCTCACTGTTTCAGGGGATAAGAACTTGTAAGTTTCTCGTTCCCTCTGCCGATATTGAAAGCAGTAATGTCCTCCTTTCAGAAATAGGAGTTTTGCCTCTGCTTCAATTAATGGATAGCCATCGGGCTTCAGGGCATCTTGGAGTGGGTCTAGGGTTAGCATTTCTTTTTCCTCATGCGGCAAGATAGTGGTTGTGTATTTTGGGATTTGGATCTTTACATTTGTTCCAGAGCTTGACCACTTTGATACAGTTGGCGGTGTCTTGATCTAGCCATTCGATAAATTCTCGATACTTTTGCAAGATCGTTTGGGCTTCTGTGTATGCTTCTCTTAGGTTATCTATTACCTCTACTGTCCAATCAGCATCTACGATGTCATTTTCATAGGAGATATCCAGCCATAGATTGCCTGTGGACTGGGTGAGCATGTCTATGGCTGTAGGTAAAAGGGTTATTTTTCCTCTCACCTTTTTGACGGCTTGGCTTAATTTTTGGTAATTGATATAACTAACAGCATCTGGCAAGTCTTGTCCCAGTTCTCCCTCTAGGTCATTCCATGTATCGTTGTCTAATCCGTGGATCAGGCTCATCAAGAATTTCTCGGTTGCGCCTAAATCTTCAAAGTTATCGTAATACCATGAAGTACCAAGTGGCTCTACGGGAATATAGGAGATACGTTCTGATTCTGCTAGCAATAATGGCAATGGGAAGAATTGCTCATCTAATAAGGTCAGAAATTCTAGCTCTTTCTCACTATAAGTTTCAAGGCTAGCAACTTTAACACTAGCTTTTGATTGTTGATATGTGTCAGGATAGTAATACTGATACAGTTGCAGCATTGTTGCCCTTTGCTGGATTGCTTCGATGTATTCCACCGCTTTATCGGCAGTGCATGCTGCTAACCACTCGAATTTGGTTTTGTCCATCTCAAAATCCTCGGATCGTCATCGGCGCTGCGATCGGGTTGGCTTTTTTCAGGTTGTCGATTGTCCTTTGAATGCATAGACTCTGTTTTTGTAATTCTTTGCTTGTTTCGTCAAAGTCCTCTAACCCGATTTCACTTAGCTCGATTAATTGAGTCCCTTGCTGTTGGTACTTTTCAATTTCCCAGAGTATCTCTAGCAAGGGATTGATTTCTTCGGGTACTTTCATCAAACTAGCGATCGCGGTCTCGCTCATATTGCCCCTTTTGTCCCTGCGAGTTTACAGACATCCACGAGGATATCGCCGTTGGCTTGCACGGTTCTTTCAATTTTCGAGTTCTTGATTCCTTCAAAATACAGGCTGAGCGTTGCTCTAATCTGTTCATCACTACTCCCGATTTCTGGTGGTACGGGAATCGTCTGTCCTTCAATCTTGATGTTATAGTTCACTGCTGTTTCCCTCATAGTAAAGTCATCTGTTCTGGTTTTGAGGATACTAAAGATCTCTTGGTGATGGCGATCGGTTCTGGGGTTTCTTCTTCAATGGTCGGGATTTGATTTGCCAACTCACTGGCGGCATAGGCTTGGATTACCTCGGCTAAAGGTAATGGGATTGGTGCTAGTTCATTCAAACTTATAGTCCGAATTAGCGGTCTCCCCTGCTCTCGGCAAATGGAGATGATCACCATTCTCTCGTTTGAGTCTGCTTCTGGCAATATTTCAATGCACAGCTTTAGTCTGTCTTTATCTAGGTCGATTGCTGGATTGGGCATGGCTTTTTCACTATTGGAATTATGTTTTTCTCCATCAGCACGGGCGCTAGCCTTATTTAATTTTCAGTCGATTTATCTTGACCTTCGCAGTAATGTTTTTATTAAGTTTTTTGGAAGTATAAAATTATAACTATCGGTACTGCAACTTGTAAAAATAGGGCGATCGCCTTGCATAGTAATCATCATTTCGTTTATTGCGTTTAATATGTTAGACTTTGAGCAAAATTCAAGCAATCTAAATACAAAACTATCTGAGGTTGCCCGATGGTTGCCCTAACACAGTCTCTACACATTCCTACCGAGGAAGAAACCGAAATTTCTAAAGAAAGCAGCCGTATTCTTGCTTCGCATATTAGCGATGGTGTCTGTCATCTCAAAATCGTAGAAGCTGATGGCAGTGAAGAAACAGCCACAATCCCTGCGGCAGCCTATCGCCTATTTGTAGACATTTTGACCCAAATGTCCCAAGGCAATGCCGTAACGATCATCCCCATCCATGCTGAACTCACTACCCAAGAAGCCGCAGATTTAATCAATGTCTCGCGTCCCTTCCTAATCAAACAACTCGAAGAAGGCATAATTCCCTATCACAAAGTCGGCACGCATCGCCGAGTTCGCTTTACTGATTTAATGGAATATAAAACAAATATTGATGCCGCCAGAAACAAAGTTTTAGATGAGATTGTGGCGATATCTGAAGAGATAGGACTATATGACTAGCAAGTTTACAGTGATATACGATGCCTGTGTCCTTTATTCCAACTATCTTAGAGATATTCTCATTCAATTGGCGATCGCCGATCTCTTTAGAGCCAAATGGACTAACTTAATTCATGACGAATGGATTCGCAATCTCATCGAAAATCGTCCTGATTTACCAAAGGAAAAGCTAAATCAAGTCAAAGATTTGATGAATAGTCAAGTTCGAGACAGTTTAGTTACTGATTTTGAACAGCTAATTCCATCCTTAACCTTACCCGATCCTAACGATCACCATATTCTGGCGGCAGCAATTGTGGCTGAAGCTGATGTTATTGTCACCTTTAATCTAAAAGATTTTCCCGATCTGAATATCAGTCAGTATGGAATCACAGCAAAGCATCCAGATGATTTTATTGCCGATTTGATTGGCTTAAATCCTTTCAAAGTTATGGCAGCAGTTGAGACTTGTCGGCAACGCTTAAAAAAGCAACCCAAAACCAGCAATGAATACTTGGAAATTCTGTTAAAGCAGGGGCTACCACTCTCTGTGTCAATGCTAAAAGAACTCCAGAATAATCAAAATACAATGTAAAAAAAGCAAGGAAATACTATGATAACAACCTCCTCCGAAGTGCGATCGCCTATCAGCGCAATGCAGGATCTAAAGCCAATAACTCAATAACAGACATCAAAAAGACAGGTTACATCCTGACTGAATAGCTTAGATTTGACAAAAAAGTAAAACCTTCACAAGGAAGATTTTACTTTTTGTAGAGATTGCCGATTAAGCAACAAGTTGCCTGTATCTTGGTTTCACGTTAGGTTTGATGCCTACTGGAATCGGGATACGTGCTGGGAATACTCGCAGACGTTCTTCTGTAAACACTCGAAACTTGGCGGTGTGATGTCTACCGCTATTGTTGACTGTCAGGTATACTCGCTCATCCAGAATTGCTTCAATAGTCGCATCTGGTAATTCTGGGCGGGGATACAGTGGGAATATTTCCTCATGTTCTTGCAAGAATAATTCCACCATCTCAACAAAGTGTTGTTTGGTCTGTTCAATGTCAAAACTAGTAATCAATTCTAAACCACACCATTGGAAGAATGCTTTCTGCTCGATGCTGAATGAATATCTCTTGGCTTGAGCTACCCATTCGGTTCCCCGACGGGTGGTTCGAGTCGATAGCAAGCATTGATAGCCTTTGTGAGTGTAAATCATAGTTACCTTCTCTTTTTCTTAGCTGGGCAAGAGCCTTAAGCGATAGCGACTAAAAAACAAATAGAGAGAGTATTGATAGATATCTATCAATACTCTCTCTATTTATTCAACTAAAAGTCATCATCGTAAACGGTTGATTCTTGATACTCTTCGTCTTCGGCAGACTTCTTCACAACATCAATGAAGTTCAGAGATTGAGCATGAATCACTGTTCGCGCATGGTGCTTCTTATCTTTCTTGGATTTGTATTCTTCAGGCTGAGTCAGAACTCCCGTAACTTCGACAAACTTTCCAGATTCTGCTCGTTCTTCGGCATACTCCGCAGTTCCATTCCAGCAGACTACTTTGACCCAGAGTGGTTCTTGGTTGATCCAATTACCCTCTTTGTCTCGGCGAGGTTTAGGCTGTACGGCGAGGCTAAAGTCTAGTACGTCTTTACCACTGGTTTTGGTTTGACGCAATTCAGAGACGTTACCGACATAACCAGAGAGGACTACGAGATTAGTTGAATTACACATGAGTTTTTTCCTTCTATTTAGGAATCAGGTCATGGACTTCTACGCGATAGCGTATCTTCAAAAAATCTTGGGACTCAACAGGTATAGCGGTTTTCAAATGAGCGTGGTACGAGCGTCACATTCGTAAAACCAGCCAAAGAAGTCAGAATCGGAAACAGAATTGAAAGCGAGAGTGATAGCATCATAAAGCTGCTCAGTGGTTCTCGGAG
>NZ_JAYGIF010000169.1:0-8098 GCF_034931345.1 Pseudanabaena sp. CCNP1317
GCCATTAATTCTTGTTTCTGTTGCTTTTTCTTCTTTTAATTGATGCAAATCTCTCCATTCTTAACTTAACGATCTGTTTTTGCTTGGATTTCGTTTCTCTTTCCCATCTCGTGAATAATACAGGTTAAGCGCGATGCCGATGGTCATGTGATTCAAACTATTGGCACTGCTCAAGATATTACTGAACGTAAACGTTTGGAACAAGAACAAAGTAATTTGCTGTCTATTCTTGAAGCATCGACAGACTATATTCTCATTGCCGATATCACAGGTCAGGTAATCTGGAATAACAAGGCGCTTAAACGGATGCGCGGTCTGTATAGTGATGCTGAAGTCAAACAACAAAGACCAATAGATTATCATCCTCAATGGACAGTGGATATACTGGAGCAGAAAGCTGTCCCTACTGTGCTTGCTGAAGGTAGTTGGCTCGGCGAAACTGCATTGCTGGACGCTGATGGACAGGAAATCTTAGTATCGCAATTGCTGCTTGGGCATAAATCATCTGAAGGAGAAGTGGAATTTTTCTCTGCGATCATGCGTGATATCCGAGTTCAGAAAGAATATGAACAGCAACTAGAAAGAACGAATGCCGAGATGCTCCGTGCTACAAGGCTTAAGGATGAGTTTTTGGCAAACATGAGTCATGAATTACGGACTCCTCTCAATGCAATTTTAGGCATGTCAGAAGCATTGCAAGAAGAAGTCTTCGGTAAAATAAACGAGCGCCAAGCAGCTTCGATCTCTACTATCGAAAGTAGCGGACAGCACTTATTGGGTTTGATTAATGACATTCTCGAACTCTCAAAAATTGAAGCAGGTAAGCTAGAGCTAGATATTGAAAAGGTTTCCATTACTGAGCTTTGCAAATCAAGTTTGGTATTTGTCAAGCAACAAGCCTTCAAAAAGCAGATTCAACTCAATGAGTCATTTCCTAAAGATGTACGAACAATATCCGTAGATGAACGCCGTATGCGGCAGGTATTGATTAATCTATTGACTAATGCGGTGAAGTTCACACCTACAGGGGGACGGGTGTCAATTGAAGTACATTATGAACCGATAGATCTTAATCTTGCCGAACGGATACCCATCATTCGTCCTACGCAGTTACCTGATTCGCATCCTGCTATGCATGACTGGATACCTCATGATGATTGCTATGTCTGCATTTCAATCGTTGATACTGGGATTGGCATTAAACATGAGGATCAAGCAAAACTCTTTCAACCCTTTGTCCAGATCGACAGCAGCCTGAATCGTCAATATGAAGGTACTGGACTTGGACTTGCCCTAGTGAAACGAATTGTAGAAATGCATGGTGGAGATGTTAGCCTCCATAGTGAGCTAGGAGTCGGTAGTTGCTTTACTTTACGCTTGCCCTATATCTCTCAATTAGATCAAAAATCATTGTTAACTCCTGCTCTATTTGATGGGAGATACACCAAACCAGAGCTTTTGACGGCTACTGCTGAATCGCATTATGTCAATTCATATTTGATTCTTTTAGCAGAAGATAACGAAACCAATATTATTACGATTTCCAGTTATTTAAGTGCTAAGGGTTATCAAATAATCTGTGCTAGCAATGGTCAAGAAGCGATCGCCATGGCTCTTTCGGCGAAACCTGATTTGATCTTGATGGATGTACAAATGCCTGTGATGGACGGGCTTGAAGCAATACGTCGAATGCGCCAGCTTCCGAGTTTAGCCAATATACCGATTATTGCCCTAACGGCTCTAGCGATGACAGGCGATCGCGATCGCTGCATTATGGCAGGAGCTAATGAATATCTGACTAAGCCTGTCAAACTGAGCCTATTAACTCAAACGATCCAAAACCTTTTAAATATATAGCTGTCGCCAGTCTTGTTAGGACATAAACCTAGAAAACGAGTGGCGGCGCTTCGCGCCGCCACTCGTTTTCTAGGTTTTGATTTGTCTTAATGCAAGTGACTACAGCTATAGATACAATTTATGCATTGTCTCTACGGTAAAATAAGACTCTCATTTTATTTTCGCTTAATTCTTCAAGTACTTAGATCTCACCATTAATCTACTCCCCTATCCTATATTCTTAGCTGAATATGACCACTACTACCAGCCCCATCATCAACAAAAAATTAATATCGTTGATTGCCACAGAGTCTTTGATGATCTCGTCAAAAGCTACTGCGAAGCAGGCGATCGCCATGATGGGAGAAACGGATTCAAGTTATGTGCTAGTGATGGAAAGATTAGATGAAGATGATGAGCATCCGACTTTAGTTGGCATTTTAACTGCGCGAGATGTTGTACGGCTTAGTATGCAGTTCCATGAATTAGAGCAATTGTCTATTCAGGAAGTGATGAGCCATCCTGTAGTTACTATCCAAAAAGCAGCCATTCATAATATAGCCGTTACTCTAAACCTATTTCGACAATATCACATTGGTCATTTACCAGTGCTAGATGGCGATCGCTTAATTGGACTTTTATCTAAAGAATCTTTAACTGAAGCATTAGCAGAAACGGTTTTAAATTTGAATGATATAGATCAATTAGAACCAGTAATCAAAGACGATAATTGCTATTCTCAAATAGCTACTGCGATTCCTGTAGATATTTTCAGATTTGATCAATTATTTAACTGCATTTATGTCAATGACTTCTGGAGCGAGATGACAGGTAGATCTAAAGAATCTGCCTTAGGGAATGGGTGGATGGATGCGTTACATCCAGATGATCGCGAACATCTCCTTACCTTGTGGTCGCAGAATTTTACTGAAGCAACTTTAGGCAATCAAACCATTAGACATGGGGAAGGTAGGCATCTGCGACCAGATGGGCGCATTAATTGGTTTCATGTGCAAATTGTGCAGGAGTTTGATTCTGAAAATAATTTGATCGGCTATATAGGCTCTTTGATAGATATTAGCGATCGCAAACAAACAGAACTTGCTCTCCAAGAAAGCCAACATTTTATTCAGAAAATAGCCGATTCATCACCAAATGTTCTCTATTTATACGACATCCAAAAACAGCAAAATATTTACTCCAATCGCGAAGTTTTCTCAACCTTGGGTTACTTACCTGACGAAATTAAAGAGTTAGGCGATAACTTTGCTCTCAAATTAATGCATCCTGACGATCTCAAATCGGTTTATCCAGTTTACTTTGACCAAATACAGATGGCTCAGGATGGAGAGATTATTGAAAATGAATATCGAATGAGACATGCTAACGGAGAATGGCATTGGCTATATAGTCGAGATTCAGTTTTTAGTCGCGATGAGAAGGGTCTAGTTAAGCAAATCATTGGTACGGCTCAGGACATTACCGAACGTAAGAATTTAGAACAAACCCAAAAGCGTTTGATTGCGATTTTGGAAGCTTCGACTGATTACATCAGTATGTCAGATGCTAAAGGCAATATCTTTTGGAAAAATGCTGAGTTAAAGCGCCTGTGTGGTATCGATCCGCATAAAAAAGATGTGCTGCAATTTAGACTTGCTAATTGTCATCCTCAGTGGGCTGTGGATTTGATCGAGCAGCAGGCTATTCCGAGTGCGATCGCCAATGGAAGTTGGCTGGGGGAAACAGCGTTGCTAGATGCGGAAGGTCGAGAAATTCTAGTATCGCAATTGCTACTTGTCCATAAATCACCACAGGGAGAGATTGAGTTTTTCTCCAATATAATGCGCGATATGCGAGTTTACAAAGAATATGAACAGCAACTAGAGCGAACAAATGCCAATCTGATCCGCGCTACTAGTCTCAAAGATGAATTTCTTGCCAGCATGAGTCATGAACTTCGTACTCCTCTCAACGCTATTTTAGGTATGGCGGAAGCATTGCAAGATGACATTTTTGGCGCTGTGAACGAGCGGCAACTTAAGGCTTTACAAACCATTGAACGCAGTGGTGTCCACTTGCTAGAACTAATTAACGATATCCTAGATGTCTCTAAAATTGAATCAGGGCAGATGAATCTAGACTATGTATTTACTAATGTAAATGCGCTCTGTCAATCCAGCATTGCCTTTGTCAAGCAGCAGGCTCTGCAAAAGAATATTCAGATCGATGAGAGGATTTCCCAAAATCTACCCGATCTATGGGTTGATGAAAGAAGAATTCGCCAAGTCTTGATTAATCTGCTCAATAATGCTGTTAAATTTACTGCGGAAGGAGGACGAATTACCCTCGAAGTTACCTATCTTTCTCTTAATCCAGATCCTAAATCTGCTAGTGCCAAAAACTTCTTGCGAATTGCGGTAATTGATACGGGTATAGGTATCGCATCTGAAAATATCCATAAACTATTTCAGCCCTTTGTCCAAATCGATAGTGCTTTAAATCGGAAGTATGCAGGTACGGGGTTAGGATTATCGCTCGTAAAGCGCGTTGTTGAATTACATGGGGGCAAGGTGGGGCTGACGAGTGAGTTGGGAGTTGGCAGTTGTTTCATGATTGATCTGCCCTATGTATCTACTTCTGCTCAACTAGCTTCAGCTACGGATATAACTCCTAGCAAAGCGCCACAGGACAATGCGATCGCTAATCCAACTGATGACTTAGTTGCACCTTTAGTCTTACTAGCAGAAGATAACGAGGCGAATATAGCTACTATTTCTAGTTATTTAATTGCGAAGGACTATCGCATGGTTTTCGCGAAAAATGGTCAAGAGGCGATCTCCTTAGCCAAATCTCATCCGCCTGACATAATTTTGATGGATATCCAAATGCCGATTATGGATGGACTAGAAGCAACCAAACAAATTCGCCTTGATCCAGATTTGGTTAATATCCCAATCATTGCCTTGACAGCTTTGGCGATGACAGGCGATCGCGAAAAGTGTTTAAAGGCTGGAGCTAGTGAATATCTGACAAAACCTGTCAAACTAAAGGCATTATCTCAAATGATTCAAACTTTTTTGGCTCACTAGCAGAGTTACCTATGATGAACTTGTTGCCCAGAGATATTTTATCCGCAATCTCTCGCAATCCTCTGATCGTTGCACCAGAGCTAAGTGCGCTCGAAGCGATCGCGCTGATGGATAAAACTGGCTCTAGCTATGTGATAGTTAGCAGAAAAGACGCTAGTCAGGTTCTAGGAATACTCACAGAGCGAGATATTATTCGTCTTAACTCCCAACGATTACCCTTAGATCAATTAGCCATTCAGTCGGTGATGAGTCATCCCGTCATGACGCTTCAAGTTTCAGAACTGATAGATATCAATATCAATGCTGTGATTATGCTATTTCAAGAGCATTCGGTGCGGCACTTACCTGTACTAGATGGCGATCGCTTAGTGGGACTGCTAGAAAAAGAAAACTTAACTGAGCTATTAACTAAGCAAGTTCAAGCATTCGTTCAAAATCCGATCGTTCAAAATCCCATCGCCCAAACAGAGAATCGTTTAGAAATAGGCGATCATCAAAGAGAAGATGCCAAGTTTTGGGCTAGTGAACAACGATCACAAAAATTATTTGATGCTCTCCCGAAGATATCGGTACAGGGATATAGCCGCGATCGCCAAGTAATTTATTGGAATAAAGCAAGTGAGAAAATCTATGGCTATACTGCCGATGAAGCCATCGGTCAGAAGTTGGAGTACCTGATTATTCCTCCAGCCATGCGCCAAGATGTCATTAATTCGATAGAAGCATGGGTAAATGGGGGGGAGCCTATTCCAGCTTGTGAGTTAACTCTAATGGCGAAAGATGGATCTAGTGTGTATGTTTACTCTAGTCATGTTTTGCTGAATAACCCAAGGAACGAGCCAGAACTATACTGCATTGATATTGACTTGAGCGAGCATAGACAAGCTGAATTAGCACTCCAGCAAAGTGAAGCCCAATGTCGAGCAATTTTAGAGACCATTCCCGATCTCATGTTTCGGGTGGGGACTGATGGCGTTTATCGCGGATTTGTTACGGCAAATCGAGATTTTGGAATATTACCATCGGATTTCGATCCCACGGGTCAATCAATGGCAGATCTGATGTCAGAAGAGATCGCGAAGCGGCAATATTACTATATGCAACAGGCCTTGTTGACGGGGAAGTTACAGGTATATGAGCAGCAAATCCAAATTGACGATCGCCTGCAAGTTGAAGAGGTCAGAGTGATCAAAAGCGGTGATGATGAAGTGCTATTTATGATCCGTAATATTAGCGATCGCAAGCAGGCTGAAGCTGCTCTCAAACAAAGCGAAATGACTAACCGCGCAATTATCGAGACGCTACCCGATCTCCTAATTCAAATGGATATCGAAGGACGATATCTCAGCATGTTTGCGGGTAGTGGGGTGAGGGTTGTTAGACCTCCTGACTCGCTTAACCATCCAGAAGTCTACAATATGCCAGCCGATTTAGCGGAAAAACGAATGCATTATGCTGAGCAAGCGATCGCCACTGGTAGCATACAGATATATGAGCAAATTTTCACCTTTGAGGATGAGCAACGTTATGAAGAAGTTCGAGTTGCGCCCCTCAATGATCGGGAAGTACTGATCATTATTCGAGATATTACGGATGCGAAACAATTTGAATTTGAGCGATTGCAAAATGAAGAACTGCTCCGTGCAACTCGGCTCAAAGACGAATTTCTGGCTAACATGAGTCATGAACTTCGCACGCCGCTTAATGCCATCCTTGGTATGACCGAAGTACTCTCCGAAAAAATTTTAGGAGCCATTAATGAACGACAGATTAAAGCTTTACAGACTATTCAGAGCAGTGGCTCCCATTTGCTAGAGTTGATTAACGATATTCTGGATGTTGCGAAGATTGAATCTGGTCAAATAGAACTGGATTGCCAACCTACAGCCGTAATTCCACTCTGTCAATCCAGTCTTACTTTTGTCAGACAGCAGGCGATCACCAAACATATCCAGATCAAGACTAAATGGCAAAATGATCTGCCTAATCTATTAGTAGATGAACGACGAATGCGCCAAGTCTTGATCAACCTTCTGAATAATGCGGTCAAATTCACGACGGATGGGGGGCAAATCACCTTAGAAGTTACTCTCACCTCACAGGAAGATCCTCTTTTAGGAATGAGAAACTATCTACAAATTGCGATCGCTGATACAGGTATTGGGATATCTCCAGAAAATATTCCTAAGCTATTTCAGCCCTTTATGCAAATTGATAGCGCCCTTAACCGCAAATATCAAGGTACAGGCTTGGGACTTGCCCTAGTGAAACGGATTGTGGAGTTGCATGGCGGCACTTTAGGATTAACTAGTGAAGTGGGTGTGGGTAGCTGCTTTACAATTGGTATTCCCTGTGCTGATGTTATTTCCCCTACGCCTGAACGAGAACCCCAGATTGATCTTAGCCATGAACCTAGTCAAGCAAAGCATAGTAACTACTTCTCGATCCTGTTAGCAGAAGATAATGAAGCCAATATCGAGATGCTTTCCCCCTATTTAGAAGCCTTGGGCTATCATCTTTTACTTGCAAAAAATGGACAAGAAGCGATCGCCTTAGCGAAATCCCATCAGCCTGACTTAATTTTGATGGATGTCCAAATGCCGATTATGGACGGACTAGAGGCAACCAAACAAATTCGCCTCGATCCTAATTTGGTTAATATACCAATCATTGCATTGACAGCATTAGCGATGGTTGGCGATCGCGATCGTTGTATTGCGGCGGGAGCTAATGATTATTGTAGTAAGCCTATTCGCCTCAAAGAACTAACTCAAATGATAGAAAATCTATTAGTGAAAGGCTGAGACTTGGGCTTGGAGACCAAGCCCCTACCTTTACAAATATAGCAGTCCTAAATCATTTGTAGATTTTTGGGTTTGTGGAAGCGCACCCCGAAGGGGTGCGCTTCCACAAACCATTTAGGATTGCTATATGTAGGGATTTGGTCTCCAAATCCTCTTTTAAATGTGTTATACCAAAGCACAAAATGGCGTAGCCATTTTGTGCTTTGGTATAAATCAAGTATCGCTAAATATATGACCGAAGGTGCTATACTTTAGACGGTCAGAACTTGAGCTTTGAGAAAATGGGATAATCGGCTAAAGAATTTAATACTGCCGCCAAAATTAATTCATGATTACAATCGAATTTTCAGAAGACGAGAAGAAAAAACT
>NZ_JAYGIF010000170.1:0-7725 GCF_034931345.1 Pseudanabaena sp. CCNP1317
CTTGTCAACCTTTTAGCTGGGTTGGTTGCTTATACATATCGAGAGACTAAACCTGCTTTAGATCTTCTCTTCAAAGGCTTGCCTGCTCTTCCTCCTGCCATCTTTTAGTGCGTCGAACTCACGTTAAAATAAGTGCAAAGGAGCGATCGCTACGATAAAACTGATTCATGGCAATCTCAAGCTGATGCATCATCGCTCGTCGATTAAGTAACCGAGTTAGCACATCAGTATTAGCGGCAAGCTTCAAATCATAGAAAAGCCTCTGACAGACCATCATGATAAATCCAGCCGTCAATAGAAATGTGAATACAAACATCACAACTAAGGTGTAAGCATTGATATCATGAGAAAGAAATAATTTTTCTGGCGGATTTCTCACTAAACCAACAATTCTGGCAATTAATGAGACTAATAACGCAATCATCACGCTTGCCATGAATCTGGATGATCCAATAAAACCCTTATGGGGTGTAGTTAGTAAGCAGTATGCAGATATTGAGAAAATGATTATTTGAAAACCAGTTTGATTAATACTTTTAAATATATAAATATCATTGAAAATAAAGAAATATGATTGAACAGAAATGAACAAAAGATTAATTATAAATAAGTAACGAAGTTTAATCTTTTTATCCGTAAATTGTGAAATTCCCACACAAGAAATGGAAGTGCCAACGAAAAGAAAAATCCCCGCTATAAATAATGTCAAGGAGTAATTGAAAACCTTACTTAAGCTGATTAAATAGCCAGTTGTTGTAAATACCCTACCTATCGCATAGGTATTGATTCCGCGATATTGATTTACCAACAAGCTTAAGAAACCTAGTATCAATAATTGCAAAGCCGCATTAATACCCAGCATGAAGCTCATTGTCTGAATGTCAAGATTTACCAAGCTTGTAAACATTGCATAAAATACTGGATTTGTTCGTGGGTATGATTTGCCATGAGAGTTAGGCGAATACGTGGAGTCGGCACAGTGGGAGGGCGGATGGCAGGCGCAAAGATTCCATTTTCCCGTAAATGGGTAGCCATTTGTAGCGTTTTAGCAATATCTCCCATCTCGATCGCAACAATCGGTGAGTCAAAGGCGATCGCCTGAAAGCCCCAATTTTGTAAACCCTGTTTCAAAAATTCCACATTTTGCCAAAGCTTCTCTCGGAGATTATTCTCAGTTTTTATAATCTTAATCGCCGCGATCGCTGCACCCGTATCCGCAGGTGAAAGCCCTGTCGTATAAATCCAAGTAGCGGCACGATTGCGTAAATAGTCGATTAATTTCGCCGATCCTGCCACATAGCCGCCCAAACTGCCCAAAGCTTTGCTTAGGGTTCCTACTTGGATTAAGTTTTCCTGAATTCCTAAAGACTGAGTCAAACCACCTCCGCGATCGCCAAATACTCCCGTACCATGCGCCTCATCGACTAACACCATGCAATCGTATTGATGCGCTAAGTCTATAATTTCCCGCAATGGCGCAAGGTCGCCATCCATACTAAACACGCTGTCAGTCGTAATCAGACAACGCCGATATTTCGCCCGATGTTCTTGCAATTTGGCGGTGAGATCAGCCAAATTCAAATGCTGATAATCGATCGCCGTTGCACCACTGAGCAATCCGCCCTTTTTCAAACAAGAGTGATTGTATTCATCGCCTAAAATCAAATCTCGCGCTCCCACGATCGCCGCAATTGTCCCTAAATTTGCTAAATAACCAGAACTAAACACTAGGGCTGCTTCCGTATTTTTCAGATCAGCGATCGCCGTTTCTAATTCCTCATGCAAAGCCAGATGTCCTGTGACTAGGCGCGATCCTGTCGAGCCTGTGCCATACATTTCTGTCGCCCTGATCGCTGCGTCAATCAAGCGGCGATCGCCTGCTAAGCCCAAATAATTATTGCTAGCAAACATCAGCATTTCGCGCCCATCAATGGTTGCGATCGTCCCTGCTTTGCTGGTAATGGTTTGTGTAGAGCGATACCAATTAGCCTTGTGGATCGAGTCCAAGGAGCGATCAAGCCAGTCGTAGGGAGTAGATATGGGGGGAGTCTTCACACTTCTTTACAAATTAATATTAAAATTAAGCTAGGTATTCATTATCTAGGTTTATAAAATGACTGTTGCATATCCCCGTAAATTTCGCGGTCAACTCAGTGCTGAAGACATTCTCGATAATGTAGTGCGTCAGCGTGAAGTCCACATGACCACTTTAAATCGTTATCGCTTTAGTGAACAGCGTAGTTGCAAAGACCTAACTGGACTGATTGAATTTCTCAATGGCAAGCCCCGTGATTTGATTCAAGATCTATCACATCATGTTTCTGACGAAGCGCGTCATGCAGCTTGGTTAACTGATTTGCTGTATGAACTTGGTGAAGAGATCAGCACACCAGATGGCAATTTGTATATTGATGAATTTAACCGCTTGAGTAAGTACGAAGTCTCCTCCAATCCTGAAGATTTTGTCATTGATGCCTTGGCGGGAATCAATGTTGCGGAAAAGCGTGGTTGTGAATATTTCGCGGCTCACATTCGCTCTCTCAAGAAAGTTGAGCAAACCCCTGAAAACGTCAAGATCCGCGAAACCATTGAGAAGATTCTTCCTGAAGAAGCGGCTCATGTACGCTGGGGTAATCGCAAGCTTGGGGAGATCGCTAAAAAGAGTGAAGCCCATCATGCCAAGGTTGATGCCGCTAAGCGTAAATATGTAGCGATCGAACATGCTGCATTTGAGTCAGGAATGGATGTTCTTGCTGGTGCAGAAGTGCGCCGCCTTGAGAATTTGTTGAAGATATCTGAAACTCTGCCTCTATTGGAACGCCCTCAATACTTACTAAATCAACTTCCTGAGACTTTATTCTCTCCTGAGTTGCAAAAGACTCGTATCGATATATTCAAGAAAGCTTGGACAAAAGATCCTGCTTCCTTTATCGAGAAGTTCATTCCAATGTTCTTTAATGCCAATTTAAAAGATACCGCAAACAAGGCTGGAACCTATTGATAAGGATTTTCAAAACACAAAATGGCTTAGCCATTTTGTGTTTTGATACTATATTTGCAGTGCTTAGCAAATCAAACGAGCCATTTGTCGATCAATCCCTTCGGAGGATTAATTTCAATTCTTTTTTGACTGATGTCGACAAATGGAACGATCGCTTCGACAAAGGGAATTAATTCGATTTCGTTAATTTCGGGATTGCGAACCTCCAAAAGATCATTTCCTGCGGCAATGATGCTAATCACTTCTCCCAATGCCTTACCCGTAGGCTGATGATACACATTGCAGCCCACTAAATCTGCAATCATATATTCGTTATGCTCCAGATAGGGGCGATCGCTAGTGGGGATAAACATTAGATAATTACGCAGAGTTTCAGCTCGATCACAATCATTAACCCCTTCGAGACGCACTACAAATAGATTCTTTTTACCAGCAATTTCACGTCCTGAGAGCATTATGATTTCTTGCGGTTCATCTTTCTCCGAAGCCGCAATCCAGCGCTTGCCAGCATTCTCAAAACGTTCTGGAAAATCTGAATAGGACAATATTCTCACCTCACCTTTTAGCCCTTGAGGTGAAACTATCTTGCCAATCATTAACCAATCTTCAGTCATATATTTCATCCTTGATTTTGAAATTCTTGCTTCGCAAGAATTTCAAAACTTATAACATTCTTTCTATTTGTTCTAATGCATCTAAGGCGGCTGCTCGTTCTGCTTCCTTTTTACTAGAAAAATTTCGCATACTCTGACCATATAGGCGATCGCCAACATATACTTTAGACGCAAATTCGGGCGTGTGATCAGTTCCCCCCACTTTTTCGGTGACATATCTGGGCAAAATGTGACCGATATAGGACTGTACCCATTCCTGTAAGCGATTTTTAGCATCGAGATCGGCGCGGGTATTCACTAACTCTGGTGGTACTGAATTAAACAAAGCCTCCACCGCAGGACGCACCGCCTCCACATCACAATTACGATCCAGATATAAAGCCCCGATCATTGCTTCAAATACACAACTCAAGAGATTGTCGCTCTTATTCCCGCCATCACGTAATGCACCTTTGCCTAAGAGGATTTGAGTATCTAGGTCTAAGGCGATCGCAAAATTTGCTAACTGTTGCTCATCTACCAAAGCAGCACGACGACGAGTCAACTCATCTTCACCAAGGTCAGCATGTTGACGATAGAGATAGGAGCCGCTTAGGAAATTTAAAATGGCATCACCCAAAAATTCTAAGCGCTCATTATCTTCTCCTACGCTAGGATTTTCATGAACATAGGAGCGATGGGTTAGCGCCATTCGCAATAATTTTTCATCCCTAAAAACAAACAGATCTTTCATGCTCACTAATATAACAATCCCCAAACTATTTATACCAAAACACAAAATGGTATAGCCATTTTGTGTCTTTAAACCCCTTATTGGACTTGGCTTTTAATTCACGGAAGTATGACAACACTTTCGTAAATTGGTATTAGATGGTAAGCCCTGTTTTATCGACAACTTCGGTAGGAGATATTGCCATCGGGTAATATCGTCTGACATATTCTTGCCTCATTCATCCATCCCACATCTAACACTGCATGTTTTAGATTAGCGCTTTCAAGGTTTACACCGCGTAAATCTGCCCCAGTCAGATCCGCCCCAGTCAAATCCGCATTTGTTAAATCCGCATTCCATAGATTCGCGCCATTAAAGCAAGCGCCACGCAAAATTGTTCCGCGCAAAATTGCTTTACTTAAATTACTACCAATAAAATTGATATTACTCAAATTTAAACCACTTAAATTTGCTAAACGAAGATTGATTTCACTAAAATCTACACGGTCAAGATCAGCTTCCCGTAAATCTACTTCACTTAAATTAGCCCCCCTTAAATTAGCTCCATGTAAACTAGATTCACTAAGATCGGCTTCACTGAGATCGGCATTTTGCAAATTAGATCGACTCAGATTAGCCCGAAACAAAAAGGCATGATGCAGATTGACATGACTCAAATCTGTATTAGAAAGATTTGCTTCTAGAAGGTAAGCTTTTTGCAAATTTGCACCTTGAAAATTTATGCCATGTAAATTTGTACAATTCAGAATCGCCAGTCGCAGGTTGGTATTATTAAAGCTCACGTCAGTAAAACGCACACCACTTAATCCTGCATAACTAAAGTTAGTACGAGTGATGTTGGCATTACTAAGATTAGAATCTAGTAATGATGCACCACACAAATCAGCATCAGATAAATTAGCACCTGATAGATCGGTATTACAGAGAGTTGACTCCCACAGATTCGCAAAAATTAGATTTGCATTACGTAAAATCGCATTACTGAGATCAACTTTACTTAAATCTAATCCTTTCAAATCCCATCCCTCAAAGTTTCGTTCTCCTTGGGAATAACGTTCTATCAAATTGCGTTTTTTAGCAATATGATTCAACATAAATATAATATGTTTGTATCAAAAAGAATAAATGCGATTCTCTCTTGCATAAGCCTATTTAAAAATCAATAAACACCTAATTTTTTAGAGAAAATATTGATTCATGAATCAATATTTTCTCTAAAAAATTAGAATTGTTTAAGCGTACAGTTCTATGAAATTGATATTGATAATTGCATATTACTTTGCTTTCGCCTTTTGTTGTTGCTTTTCTTGACGTTTTTCAGCTTGTTTTGCTTTTTCTTTTTCTCTTTTTAAAGCATCTTTTGCAGCTTTCGCTGCCATTTCTGCTTTATATTTAGACTCCCTTGTTTCCTCCTCTCTTTTTTCTTGATAGTAGGCATAGTCACCTGCATACATACAGAGATCGCCATCTCGAATTTCGACAATTTTATTGGCCACTTGTGAGATGAAATAGCGGTCATGGGAGATCACGGCGACTGTCCCTTCGTATTCACGCAGAGCTGCCTCTAACATCTCCTTGGCAGGAATATCAAGGTGGTTTGTAGGCTCATCAAGGATCAAGAAGTTTACAGGGGTAAGCAGCATTTTGGCGAGGGCAAGCCTTGCTTTTTCGCCGCCGCTAAGGTCACGGACTTGCTTAAATACGGTGTCACCACTAAATAAGAACTTACCAAGTACACCACGGACTTCTTCGTGGGTCATCTTGGGGAAATCATCGTGAATTGTATGAAATACATCCTTATGTAAGTCCAGAGCTTCGGCTTGGTTTTGTTCAAAATAACCAACTAATACGTTATGACCGAGGACAATTTCGCCTTCGTTATAGGCTTCTTTGCCAACCACCATTTTTAATAGTGTGGATTTACCCGCACCGTTGGGTCCCAGAAAAGCAACGCGATCGCCTCTTTCGATTTCCAGATTTGCTCCTAAAAAGAGGATCTGATCCCCATAGGCATGGGTGAGATCCTTAATCTCCACACTGACGCGCCCACTGCGAGATGCAGGTGGAAAATGAAATTTTAAAGTTCTGACATCGCTATCAGGAGCCTCGATCCGCTCGATTTTGTCCAATTGCTTTTCGCGACTCTTGGCTTGAGTACTGCGCGTGGCACTAGCCCTGAAGCGATCAACGAATACCTGTTGTTTTTCAATATATTTTTGCTGGCGTTCAAAAGCGGCTCCCTGTGCAGCTTTAGCTTCGGCTTTTTGAGCTAGATAGGAGGAGTAATTACCTAAATAAGTCATCGATACGCCGCGCTCGGTTTCCACAATCGATGTACAGAGGCGATCTAGGAATTCGCGGTCATGGGAAACAATTACCATTGGGGTACTTAGCGATCGCAGATATTTCTCTAGCCATTCAATTGTTTCCAAATCTAAATGGTTGGTCGGTTCATCCAATAGCAGCAGGTCAGGCGATTGCAACAAAATCTTGCCCAAGCCCATTCGCATCTGCCAACCGCCACTATATTCGCTGACAAAGCGATCGCCATCGTCAGTTTTAAACCCTAATTCTGGTAATAGCTTATCGATGCGGCTTTCAAGTTCATAGCCATTGTGATCTTCAAACTGGCGCTGGAGACGATCCATCTTTTTGAGAATTGGCTCATAGTCTTCACCATCTTTTAAATTTTCTAGATGATGATGCACTACTGCTAGTTCTTTTTGAATTTCCCGTACTTCCTGAAATGCTTGCCACATCTCTTGTTTGACTGTACGAGTCTCTTCGATATCAAATTCTTGACTGAGATAGGCAATTTTGAGACTAGAAGGACGCACTATTTGTCCTGCGGTCGGTTCGATTTCCCCTGCAATAATCTTTAGCTGTGTTGATTTCCCCGCGCCATTTACGCCGACTAAACCAATGCGATCGCCTGTTTTGACTTCCCAGTTAACGTCTTTGAGGACTTCGCCAGTAGGATAAATTTTTTGGATGTGTTCGAGACGAAGCATAGATTTAGGGGAGAAACAAAACTTAACTTTTTATTAAGATTAACATTTTTTTGTAACAAATGCATCGGTCTACCCAAAACCCAAAAAGAAGACAAGTGACCTAAGCGCCTTGCTATAAACCTTAGCTTCTAATCTAACGTCAGTTCGACGAAAGCGAAAAAAGGTAAGAATCGCTAAGTGATTCTTACCTTTTTTCGCCATTTGCGGCGTGCTTCGCACGCCGCAAATGGCTATATCGAACGGGTGCGACCTTGACATAATACGAAGATTGTAGAACAATGAAAGAATAACGAAGGAGATCAAGAAAGAAAATGTCGGCAAAGTTAATAAGTGTAGAAGGCACAAAAGTAAAAATCGAACTTACAA
>NZ_JAYGIF010000171.1:0-7476 GCF_034931345.1 Pseudanabaena sp. CCNP1317
CCATTAATTCTTGTTTCTGTTGCTTTTTCTTCTTTTAATTGATGCAAATCTCTCCATTCTTAACTTAACGATCTGTTTTTGCTTGGATTTCGTTTCTCTTTCCCATCTCGTGAATAATACAGGCTAGCACGTCGCGATCGTAGATCTTGGGTGCAACAGGAAGATCTGCGGTTAGCGATGTGCTTCTTTGTGCCTTTGTTGCGGTGCGATCGCCATTATTAGACCATTTCAAAAACTCAAGAGCGATCGCACGGCAACAGCACAGGCTCGGACGCGAAGCAACAATATCATTAGGGTTTTGGGCTTTGGATAGAAACTTTATACAATGCGATCGCCTTATGGTTCTAGTGGAAATAGATTAATCATCCCATCCACATATCGGACAATTCCAATCAACGCGATCGCTTGGATATTGATATCGGCATTGCGGACACATACCCGTAAATACAGGATGCGTCATTAAAATTCGATACTGCTGCGCTCTGGTTAACCTTGGCTGATGCTCGGTTTCATAGGTTATTGGCAATTTCACAAGATGACCATCAATAAACGTAAAACCATTGGGACACCATAGCTCCTGACCGTCATCCGCAAAGTCTGAGCATGAGTCCCCATCAACACCGTCGGGATGGATGGCACAGACTAGGTAGTTGCTGTGGGCATTGTTGATGCAGCGATCGCAGTCGGGTATTTTGGGCATGATTTTGCAACGTTAGGCGATCATGGTTCTAGTGGAAAATGTTAATTTTCGTTTTTCCACTAGAACGGGTGTAAATATTTACAGTGGTTTGTCGTGTTGAGAAATCCTCTATGCGATCGCGAAAACTACTTTTTCACAACTTCAATCGATTGAGAACGGAACAAGATGCTCGATAAATTATTACCGTTATTCAATTCAATTTTCTCAATAGGGGTTAACAATTGAAAATATTTTTTGGATTAGAGTCCTAGAATGACAGATTTTCGTAAAAAGACTTTTGCCTATGTTAAGAAATTTGCAAGTATGTTAAGAAGTGCGGAATGTCAGTTACAAAGGAACTAATCTAAATAATACGCTGTACTGTTGGGCTAACACACCAAGTAGGTAAGTTATGCAGAACTTTTCTACTTGGTGTGTTAGCCAGAATTTTTCTGTATAACATACCTTATAAGATGATTAGGTCGAATCTTGACTTTCAGCCTATATCCCCTATAGTAAAATTAGACAGAAAATTTCTGTCTAATACATAGTTAGCTGGCTACTTAAATCTATCGTTAGCAAGCTCTTATCATGAGACCGTAAAATCTCGTGACCATATATTAAGCTCTAAGCCTAAACTCAAAAATGATTCCAATTCCTGACCTTTCTTATTTTGCCGTTTCTGGATTTATTTCTTGTTTGAGGCAGCATTACAGTGAAATATGGTCATCTTCACTTCTTTTGCATGACTGTGAATTGGATGAATGGGATATTGCATTAAGCGATCAAAATCCTCAACTCGCTTGGTGGCTACATAATCAAACAGGTCGTACTCATAATATTTACTTGCCTTATACTCCAAACATTAAGTTCTTGCGTTCTAATCATGTACACATAGAAGAAATTTTAAAACCCGCTCACAAGAGAATAAGAGCTTTTTTGCAAGAGTTAGGAGCAGAAGATGAAGATGTTGATGCTTACATGGCAGATAGTAATGACTGGCTATCTACTCTCTTTTGTGGCAAAAAACAGGCACATGAAGCGGCTCGGATTGCTGCTAAAGGGTTTGGGATTGACTTATCTGAATTACCAGTGATTATTCTTTGGGCAAGTTTTGATAGCTCTCGTATAGTTATTATCTTGCCTAACAAGACTGACAGAAATATTTATGAGTACATAAAATCTATTTATTACTCAATTATTACGTCCACTGAAAATATGGCTAGCAAACATGGATCAATTAAGATTGATAATCTGGAAAAGAAGATTAAAGAAAGGCTTGAGAAGTCACATTACATTAAAGATTACCAAGTCAAGATAAGAAATATCAAAACTCTCAGTCTTGTTGAACCAGTTTACAAAATCCTGACTTCTGCTGCTAATGAATATAGCTCCTCCTTTGAGGATTCGATTCTTAATTTTGAAGCCAAAGCCCAAGAAAATTTTAATCATAAATCAAATTTTTCTTTAGTTAAATTTGCTGAGTTGTCAAAATCAGAAATCATCCAGTTATTACAAAGAGAAGGATTTGCAAAAATTAGAGAAGGAGGTGAACACGAAATTTGGCAGCATCCTCAGTCGAAGGGAATTACTCCTGTTCCTAGACATGCAAAGATATCTCCTTTTGTTGTTAAAAGCATTGAGAAAGACATTATGGCAGTTAGAAAGGTCAGCTAACAATGCGTTGGTGCGGACGGAACAGAGGTTATCGGTGAGAGTTCGAGGTTATCTGCCGCCGCACAACTTCACCGTTAACGCCTATTCCCAGCCCTAATAGTATAAAAATTGCTGACAAGACAAGATAAGTGACAAATCTACGGGCTAAAACCTGAATTGATTCTGACTGCTTTATTGACTCAATAAGGTTTGCCATGACATTCATGTAGGGAGATTTGACAAATAGCATAGCAATGTCACGCTATCCGATCCAGTTGCGATCGCAGTTTGTAACGGTTAGCGATCCAACAATTACAGTATGGTCATAGCAACCAAATTTAGGCTTTACCGATGACTCCCAAAGAACTAACAGATCGCCTTTCCCAACTTGCCGAAGGCTTACTCTTTCCTAGTGAATCCGACTATCCACTAGAACCGTTTACATGGGAATCAGCAACCATCTCCCCTGAAACTATCCTCACGCGATCGCAAAAACCTGCGGACACAGCTATTGAATCTATTACCCTAGAAGATTTCTTTGCGCCCGTTGTCACCGATGAAGATTGGTTTGAAGATGAAGATCGGGCGATCACCCAAAGGTTTCGCGATCTACAAGCTGCGATCGCCACTTTAGAAAATGTCCAAGTTTTTCGCCTTGGCAAAATCGAGATTGATGTTTATATCGTTGGTGCGATCGGTGCGGATGTCGTAGGGCTAAAAACTACGGTAATCGAAACCTAACAACCTTTCTTTGACTCAATTGTTTTTTGAATGTCGGGCGGTATGTTGCTAAAGAAGTCATAGCCCGTTAGTTTCTCAATGTCGCCAACAGTTGCACAAAAATCTTGCCACTTACCATCACGACCTTGTTTGTTCGGCATAATCACTGCGATAGTCCTAGTATTGGCATTAACACCTGCTAAACCTTTGGCGGGATCGTCTAATACCAAGATTACTTTCCACATGGTGGAAGGAACAGCAATCTTGCCCTTCAACTTTGATGCTGCCCCATTCTTGCCCTCGCCACCTGTGCCATGTCCACCCGCAACGATGTAAAGCTCTTTGCCTTCCCTTGCCAAGTCGCGAGAAAACTCTTCTAGCTGTACCCACACACCCTGATTGTTATCAGGAGCTTGGGGGATGATATTCGTCATCAAAAAAGTAGATGAGTTAGTTTCTACTGACTGACCACGATCTTCCGAATTTACCAAGTGTCCGCGATCGAATCCTGAGCCTGTGTAGTCTCTGGTTACGACCTTATACCATCCCTTCGTCAAAGTGCCGTCAGGACGGAAATTGTTTTGTCGCTTCGCATCACCCATCCATGATTTATTGAGTTGCCACGATGCCCAGTTTGCTAGATTGCGACTTTTGCTATAGCTCAACACATACTGAGGCTTGAGCATCAAATAGTTATCGACATTGGCAATATCAGGACTGGCTTTGCTTGGATTACCTAGCTTTAAATTGGGGTTGCCATAGTCATTGTCGAGCGTGTGCGTGGGCTGTTTTGGAGTCGGGGTTGTTGCTATGGTAGGAGACTGGCTACAACCAACAACAAATAATGCTGTTAGAAATAATGCTATTGGCGATCGCATGATGTTCTAGGGGAATTTGCCAAGATCATAGCGCTTGAGTGACTGGGTTAAGAGGCGATCGCTTTCCTTTCTAACCTTTTCCTTTGGCACAATCCTATTGACAAACGCTTTGTTAGATGAAGGCTTCGACTTCTCTCGGCATAAGGTAAACGGTGAAATCGAAGCCTCATCCAACTTATTTCGGATTGCTATATGTCCGCTCAGGCACGGGAAATCCGCAGGAAGTTCCATCTTTATGGATGACTTCTTCTTCCCAAGGTAGAGAATACTTGCCCTTTACCATATCCTGCATATATGTATAAGGACAGTCTTGAGCGCCACCTTTGACAGCCACATAACCTCGATGCCCAAATTGGTAAATATTATTTTCTACACCCCAATGTTTACGAGCTTCACGGACTAGATCAGGTCGAACTTCAGCAGTAATAATCTCATCAGGACGGTGACTACCCATCACCAAGGGCTGACCATCAAAGTTAACAATCATCCCTTCCCCCATAGAATCAAAGCTGCCATCAGAGCCACACATACAGACCGAAGCCGTCACCATCAGGTTACAGAAAGCATTCGATTGATTAGTAATCTGCCAAGAATGACGAATTGGAGCCGTATAGCCAGCAGTACGAATCATGATTTCTGCACCTTTGTAGGCACATTCCCGCGCCATTTCAGGAAACATACCATCATGACAAATAATCAGTGCGATCGTACTGCCATTCGGGCCTTCACAAACTGGGATTCCGATATCCCCAGGTTCCCAAGGTTCAACAGGAACCCAAGGATGTAGTTTGCGATAGTAAAGTTTCAATTCGCCTTGATTATCAATAATAATTCCACTGTTATAGGGATTACCTTGAGGATTATATTCCATCAATGAGAAGCAACCCCAAATATTATTGTCAATACAAGCTTGCTTAAAGGCTGCTACTTCTGCCCCATCTAAGCTACACATGATCTCTGGATTGGTATCCATCGACAGACCATGCAAAGAATATTCAGGGAATACAACTAGATCCATAGTTGCCATATTTCGCCTTGCTTTGGCGACCATCTCACAAATACGTTGAGTTTGAGCAGCTAAGTCTTGTTTGGTGACAACTGTTGGTAATTGAAGTTGTACCATCCCTATCACTACGCCATTAGGGGTTTTATTTAAGCCGCCGAGTCCACTCATGATTTCCTGAAGTTTCTAGTTTTACATGGTCGATTATTAAGGTTATATCTCAAAGAGATAGTATTGTTTGATAGATAATCAATGATAAAGCCGTAAACCTGTTCATAATAATTTGAAATAACTGAGTACAAGGTTTGGATTAAAGCCTTTAGCAAACAACACAGGCTTTAATTTTATTTATCTAGAGTAAAAGCTCTCCCTAAAGCACCCTCTCCAATCTCTTCACAAACACCGAATCCCGATCGCAAGACAATTCTAAAAACTCAGTAGCCCTAGTCATCGCCACATACAACAACCTCGCCTCATCCGCGATCGCCTGAGACTGATTTGGCATAAATCCCACACCCGCAATAAACACCACAGGAAACTCCAGACCTTTGCTACTGTGCATTGTCAGGAGTTTCACGCTTTGCGCTTCTGGGTGGTAACGCTTGCTGTTACTGTCTTCGTTTAGCCATTCCACAGGTATACCGACATCTTTCAAAGCACGGCTTAGCGATCGCCCCATGAAGTCCGAACGATAAATAATTGCCATGTCATTCCAAGCAATCCCGCGATCGCGATATTCCCCTATGCGATCGCAGATATGTTTTGTCTCTGCTGAGAAACTAGACAATCTTGTAAAAGTTGGCTTTGCTCCATGCCTGCCCACACTCTGCGGCTTGATGAGAACGGGACTATCTTCTTCGCTGTCCTCGGTGGGTTGCATGATGTTCTTGGCGAACTCGTAGGCAAAGCTCAAAATCTCTTCGGTATTGCGGTAATTGAGTTTGAGAATAGTCGTCCGTCCCTGTGCCTTTATGCCCACACTGGCAAAACTAAATCTTCCTCTTTCTCGCCTCTCATAAATGCTCTGAGCATCGTCATAGAGTACAAGTAATGAATTAGTGTCTGAGTCAACCATCTGCACAATCAGATTGAACCAAGTTGGTTGAAAATCATGCCCTTCATCCAAAAGTACCGCCCCATATTTGCCCTTGGGTATTTTCTCTTCATTTACCCCTAGAACCACTTGGTTAACCAATTGCTCAAAAAATCCTCCCCCTCGATGCTTGGTCCGATCGGGTAAAGGTAATTGGTACAGTCGCAACATTTCCGCACACCAGCTATGAAAATGCTGCACTGATACCTTAGTCTCAGCAATGCCTTTCTCTCTAAGCATTTGCCGCAGCCTCGATGCTAGCGAGATGTTGTAGCACAGTACCAAGATCGGCTTGTCGCTTTTCTCTGCCAAAAATTGGCAACGGTAAACCAAGATTAAAGTTTTGCCACTTCCCGCCACACCATGAATAACCCGATGTCCACCCCGCAAACTTCGCGCTAGTTGCTCCTGCTGCAAGTCCATGATTTTAATCAGGTCAGGTGCGATCGCTACAGGTGTAATTACTTCATCCTCTTTAGGTTCTGGCAACAGCGACGGTTGAATCGCAATGTCTGGGAAAATATGCCAACGGATACGATTAACTTGATGCGGGCTTAGGGTGCGATCAAAATGGTAGGGAAACATATCCCATAGTCTTTGTTGAAAATCGCCTCGGTCAACACTGTCATACATCTCATCTTGGCAAATGACTAAGTTTGACTCTATGACTTCGCCTAAGCCTTGCTTGTCAAAGACTGCCCTTGTGATATTGGTAAACACAACACCATAGCCATAGGGAACGATGCATTTGCCAGCGTGGACACTTGCGATCGCATGGACAAGATCGGCATCACGTTCTAAGAGCTTGACTGCATGAAGCACATAGTTTCGGGCTTGTTCTAGGGGATTTTTGACTTGCTTGGGTTCGCTGGTATGGCGATCGGCGATCGTCCAATTGGCTCGAGTGACATTTTTGATCGTGTCGATTTTCCAGTCTTTGACCTCTAGTACCAGTAATCCGCGCAACGGGTGCAAGACAATGAAATCGGGGTGCAGTTGCTTTTTGCCTATGGGTACGTCATACCAGACTAGATAATCGTCATCTAGTTTCTGCTCTAATCTCACCGCAAAGCGCTTTTCACCTGATGTCATTCGGGCGATGCAACTGTTGAGAGATGGGATGAGAGAGGGCATATCTCATTATTCCCTATAAATCATGTGAATATGATATTAATTAAACTTAAATTACTGAATCCGTTCCTCTCCCTCATCATGGAATTACCAACCGCAGATAATAGCTGGATTGATAGTACACAAGAACATAATCCAGAGCTTTTTCAAAAGGCAAGCCGCATCCTTGAAACTAATCTTTACTGCACTCTATACTTTAAACGGGTATAATCTGAGCTTTTTTGAGATTTTGGAAACGGAGAGTGAGTAGCGATAGCAGTTCTTTTTTATGGTTAATATGAGCGTTCTCAATACATGAAGAAATAGCATCCTGAAA
>NZ_JAYGIF010000172.1:0-6032 GCF_034931345.1 Pseudanabaena sp. CCNP1317
AAGAGGACTTTCAGAAGGCAGTGAATTTGATCAATTACAGACCCAGAAAATCACTTGACTATCGTACTCCTTACGAAGTATTCTTTGCTTCATCAGAACCCGTTGCATTTCATCCTTGAATTGGCGACTTTTAATGTTTTTATGGCTCATCTGATCGTCAATAGCTGTAAACATGTTCTCAGAGTCCCCCCCTCTTAAACAGGTTGATTGCATTTACTCATTCTTAGATGAATTTAGCTTTTAGTCAAGAGCCTGAGCAGCAATTCTCATTATGAAAACGATTTTTATAGTGGGAATTGCTGCTCAGGCTCTTGACTATCTATACAAATCAATTATTGACTTTAGAAAATATACTTCTGCTTGGCTGTGCGATGGTGTTACCAAATACTGGTGTAGGATCTAAGCCTGTAATTAAACGAAAATGTGTAGGGGAGATATGCGCGGGAATTAGATGATCTTCCCAATATTTTAATAGTTCATGCGATCGCTTAAGAAACATCACACCACGCATCATCGGCGTAAATCGCCAACTCTCGATTAAAACTTCCACAAGCGCTAATTCAATTTGAGGCGGCGCATAGGCTTGTAATAAATCTTCTAAATATTCATCAAAATCTTCATCGTCATTGCCATCTAACTGATAGCTATCGACGATGTACTTTACTCTTTGGCGACTAATTTCTTCCCATACTTCCATGACGCTCTCAGCTTTTGTTGGTTATACCGCGCCTATTAAGAGCTAAACTCTTGTTAGACAATACATTATTATGATAATTAAATAATAATTAGTATAACTCAATCAGAAACTTTCTGACATACCAATCTGATATGCCAAATTACAAGACATTATGATCCCTCAGAAATTACGATTAAAAAATTTCTTGAGCTATCAACAATTAGCCTTAGATTTTAGCGGGCTACATGTTGCTTGTATTTGTGGCGCAAATGGGGCGGGAAAGTCTTCGTTATTAGAAGCGATTTCTTGGGCGATTTGGGGTGTAAGTCGTGTGGCAAGCCAAGATGATGTAATTCATGTGGGTTCCAAAGAAGCACAGGTGGACTTCACTTTTATCGCAGGTGGTGAAGTCTATCGGATCATCAGGACGCGATCGCGCAATAGTTCAACTTCTTTGGAATTTCAGGTGCAGAGTGAAGGAAAATTTAAATCCTTGACTGAGCGAAAGGTGCAATCGACGCAGCAGACAATCATTTCGCACCTGAAAATGGATTACGAAACCTTCGTTAATTCGGCATATTTGCGTCAAGGTCGCGCCGATGAATTTATGCTGAAGCGTCCTAGCGATCGCAAGCAGATTTTGGCGGATATGCTGTCGCTGTCACAGTATGACGAGTTGGCGGAACGAGCCAAAGATATTGCGCGAACTAGCAAAGGTGAATCGGCAGTTTTAGAGAATATGCTGGTACACCTGCGGGAACAAATTCAAGATGGAGAAAAGATCGCACCGCAGTTAGAACTTTTGCGATCGCAATTAGTCGAGTTGCAAGCATGGGAAAGTCGCGATCGCGCCCGATTGCAAATAGTGGAAGATTTGCAGAAACAATACCAAAACCTTTCACAGCAGTTAATTTGGCAACAACAACAACAAACTGCAATTACTAGCAATCTGTCTCAAATCGATAGACAACTCTCTAGTCAACGCCGACAATTACAGCAATTAGAGTTATGTATAGCAACGCGATCGCAGATTTTGCAAAACTATGAGCGCTATCAATTGCTATCCACACAGGAATCAGAATTAGAGCGTAAGTTTCAGAAATACCAACATCTTTGCGATCGGCGTGGCGAATTTAGCCATAAACTCGCGAGTTTGCAAAGTGAACTTAAGGGACAGTTAAGGCATTATCAAGCGCAATTAGAGTCTCTAGTTCAGCAGGAAAGTGACTTAAAAGGGATTCTCAGTCGTGCTACCGAGATCGAAGCGGCGATCGCTGAATTACACAAAGCAAGGGCGATATTACAAGAATTTGATCGCCTCCATGCTCAATCCACACCGCTAGTGCATCGTCATCAGGTTCTTAAGCATCAACTAGAACGGGAGCAGACAAAACTTGCGGCAAAACTAGATGAATTAGTTTCTAAACGCGAACAGTTATATTTACAAGTCAAAAATCACGATCAATTACTGATCAATGCGAAGGAGCTAGATCGGCAAATTGTTTTATTACAAAATAAGCAAGTCTATCAACAGCGTGTCCATGAAAAAGGGTTAGAACGTCGTGATTTTTTGGAACGCTTAAAAACCAGACTAGCTGATAGTGAGGCTGCCTTTAATAAATTGGAAGCAAAAATGCGTCAGTTAACTGTGCCAAACGCGCCTTGTCCCCTCTGCGATCGCCCTCTTGATGAAGCGCATTGGCAATTAGTGCAGAAAAAGCATAAACAGGAGTCTCGCGATCTGCAAGCAGATATCTGGGTGGTGAAGGAACAGCAAGCGGCTTCCAACTGTGAAATTGAAGTGTTGCGAGAAGAGTATCGCGTTTTAAAAAAGGAACTCGCACCGTTAAATGATTTGATTCAACGTAAGGGGACTTTGCAGGAGCAACTGAAGGCGATCGCGGAAGCACAGCAAAGACTAGTCCTCATTGATGCGGAGATTGTGGATTTAGGCGATCGCCTCCAAACTCAAAACTACATGCGTGACGCATGGGAGGAAATGGAACTGATCGATAAGAATATTCATAAATTCGCCTACGATGAAAAAAATCATGCCTTAGCTCGTGGTGATGTCGAGCGCTGGCGCTGGGCTGAAATCAAGCAATCAGAATTAAAGAATGCTCAGCGTCAAGCCGATAACCTGTCCCAAAAAATTCCTGATCTGCAAACCAAAATCAACCAATTGCAAGATCGTCTCACCAAAAATCTCATTGATTTAGAAGTACAGCATGAACTCGAACAATGCGATCGCGCCCTTACCCAACTAGCCTACGAACCCGATCGCCATCAACAACTCCGCACCCAAAAACAAGAACTAACTCCGTCATTACTGCGCTACCAAGAACTCACTCGTGCCGAGCAGGAATATCCTGAACTTCAGCAACAGGTTGAGCATTTACAACAAACTCAAAGCGCCAATCAACAAGAGTTACAAAATATTACTACTCAAATTTCTCAACTACAGTCACAAATCCAAGCTGTACATGGCAATCATGTACAGGAAATTAACTCCTTGCGACAAAATTTACAAAATTGGCGATCGCAAATGGATGTACTCCTAGCCCAAATTGGTAGCCTTCAGCAAGCCCAACAACAGCTAGAGCTAAGTCGTCAACGCGAACAAGAAACCCTCACTCAAATCGAAGCAGCCCGTCAACGGCAACGTATTCACACCGAGCTTTATCAAGCTTTTGGCAAAAATGGCATTCAAGCTTTAATGCTGGAAAATGTTTTGCCACAAATTGAAGTAGAAGCCAATCAAATTCTCGCTCAACTAAGCGATCGCCAATTAAACGTAAGATTCATCACCCAAAAATCTGGCAAAAAAAGCGATCGCATCATCGAAACTCTCGACATTGAAATTGCCGATACTAAGGGAACTAGACCCTATGAAACCTATTCGGGCGGCGAAGCCTTTCGGATTAACTTTGCCGTGCGTCTGGCGCTCTCCCGTGTGCTTGCTCAGCGCAAAGGCAGTACTCTCCAAACCCTAATTATCGATGAAGGATTCGGCAGTCAAGACCCATTGGGATGCGATCGCCTTGTCAGTGCCATTAATGCGATCGCGCCCGATTTTGAGTGCATTCTCGTAATTACACATATGCCGCAAATGAAGGAAGCCTTTAACACATTGATTGAAGTATCGAAGGGAGAGGAAGGTTCCACTGTGCAGTTGGTTGGATAAAGCTCAAAGATGAGTGGCAACGCGAAGCGCCGCCTCTCATATTCTGATGATAAAATCAGTCAATGTTTGACAATATTTGCAAATTTCTTGCCGAAACCTATTCTACCGATATGGCTTCATGGCTGCTCGGTGAGCCAATTCCGCTTACTCAAGTCCAACCTCAAGAGTTAGCGGTGGAGCCAATTCGTGCTGATAGTTTGATTTTGCTGGAAACTGAAGGTCTGCTGCTGCATTTGGAGTTTCAGACCAAAGTTGACCCGCAAATTCCGTTTCGGATGTTGGACTATTGGGTACGCGGCAAAAGGCGTTTTCCTGATAAAAAGATCCGTCAATTTGTGATTTACCTAAAAGAAACAAGCTCAGATGTCGTTTTTCAGCAAGAGTTTCAAGACGACTCTACATATCACAGGTTTGAAGTAATCCGACTGTGGGAACAGCCTGTTACTAAATTTTTAGAATTTACGGGCATGTTGCCGTTTGCTATACTTGTGAATGAGGGTGACAAAGAGCAACTCTTGCAAGATATTGCTCAAAAAATTGATGAAATCCCTGAACAAAAAACACGTCAAATTGTCGGAGCCGCGACCTATGTGTTGGCTGGTCTAGTTTTAGATAAAAATATCATTAAGCAGATTTTGAGGAGAGATATCATGCGCGAATCCGTAACATATCAAGAAATTTTGGAAGAGGGTCGCCTAGAGGGCGAGGTTAAGGGTCGTAAGGAAGGTGAGGTTAAGGGTCGCAAGGAAGGTGAAATTAAAGGGCGTAAGCAAGGTTTGTTGACTATTATTTTGCGGTTGCTTACGCGTAAGTTTGGGAATTTGCCACCAAAGATGCATACAAGGATTGCAAGGTTACAGATTCCGCGTTTAGAGAGTCTTGCTGAGGCAATTTTGGATTTTGAGAGTGTTGCTGATTTGGAACTTTGGTTGAATAAGAAGAAATAGTTGCTTATTCGGCTAATAATGAATGTAGAGATTTAGATCCCCGACTTTTTTGGTAATGGATAGAGATAATTGTGGATGTTAAAGAAAAAGTCGGGGATCTGTTAGGTCGAGAATTGTTGAATAGTGTTCAAAAATCTTGTAGGGGTAAAGCATTCCCGCAGGAATTTATAAATTTTCAGATTCCCCCGATTTGGGAATGCTTTACCCTCAATCTCACAACGCAGGGACAATTTATCGGTGAAAGCGTGGAGGGTTTTGCATTTGCAATTTGAGTTTGTGGTGGGGAGTTTGGAGATTGTGGCGCAAATGCAAAACCCCTACAATTTTTGTTTTTTCTTGTCAATATTGCTTCTTCATTCCATTTCAAAAAAATTTGATCGCCTGACGGCGAATAGGGGGATAAAGAAGGGCTAAGAAAGAGAAGAAGTGCAAAGGGCTGAGGGCAAAAGAACAGAGAAGGGAGTCCTCACCGCAAAACGCACACAACCCGAAAACCGATGTTGCTGCTCTGAGAACGCGCAAAGTCGAGGTTGCGACACGCAGACCGACAACCCTGAGCATAGGCGAACCACGAACCACCGCGAAGCAGGCGAGAACGATTATCATTCTCTTTTACGATAGCTTTACCAGTTTTCCGAATCAGGTCGCTTTCACCACCATATTTTTCATAACTGTCCTGACACCATTCCCATACATTGCCGTGCATGTCATATAAACCCCAAGGATTCGGCTTCTTTTGTCCGACAGGATGAGTCTTTGCACCCGAATTATCCTCATACCAAGCATATTCACCTAACAATGAACCATTATCACCAAAGGAATAGGCTGTAGCCGTTCCTGCGCGACAGGCATATTCCCATTCTGCTTCACTAGGCAATCTAAATTCTCGTCCCGTTTTCTGTGATAGATTCTTACAAAATTCCTGCGTATCATTCCAAGATACCTGTTCCACAGGATTTAGTAAGTTGTCTTTAAAGTGAGAAGGATTATTTCCCATAATCTCTTGCCACTGAGCTTGTGTAACCGCATATTTGCCCATATAAAAAGCAGAAACATCGACATCTTTAATCTGCGGACGTTCATTATCGCGTCCTTCTTCTATACTTTAGACGGTCAGAACTTGAGCTTTGAGAAAATGGGATAATCGGCTAAAGAATTTAATACTGCCGCCAAAATTAATTCATGATTACAATCGAATTTTCAGAAGACGAGAAGAAAAAACTAC
>NZ_JAYGIF010000173.1:0-3770 GCF_034931345.1 Pseudanabaena sp. CCNP1317
CAGATGTTCATGTAACTTTTCGCAAAATACGCTAATCTCTTTCATAGGGGTTTTATTTGTGATGTGGTTATCTTTTATAAAACCCCTTCCTGTCTACTTTTGCAACTTTTTGTCCTGTACTAAGGTTTGAGTTATTAAATAAAATAGAACAGAGGTCATTGCTTTTACCTCCAGAACAAGGAAGTCCAGTTTTAGCCCATATAAAAAGTTTTCGCGGAAACGCCCATTTCTTCTCAGGAGGACCGCAGCAAGCAATTATAGAGTTGGAAGCAGCCATCAAAATTATTGAGCAAATCAACTCCCCACAATTAATCTTTTTTCTTCTCTCGAATGTTTTTCAAGCTTTTGCCAGCAAACTGGACTTGGGCGAGTTTGACGAAGCGCTTGTCCTGATTCAGCCCTATGTAGACAATATTGATCGGTACAAGTGTACAAATCACCCACGCTTTCAGCAATGGTTCACTGTTTATCCACAATTAGCTCAATCTTTCATACTTGTTATGGAACTAGAGCATGATGCTTCGGGAGCATTGACTGAAGAGGCTTATGAGGTTATTACAAATAGCTCATTATATATGTCTGACACTTCAAGATGCTGTGCTTGCCTGTATCTTGGATTTATATGCGTCATGAATAAAAGATTCGATCAATCTCTGGAGATATACAATACAACCTTGAAATTTACTCGTGAAATTAGGCACAAACATCTAGAAGGTAAAGCCATGTATGGACTTGCAGAAACCTATCGAAATATAGGAGATCTACCTAAGGCGAAAGAGCTCTGTTTGCAAGCGAAGGATATATTAACAAAGATAGAATCAAAGTTAGATCTGGCTAAGGTATTAGTAGAAGAAGCTCTGATTGCCCGTGAGATGCAGGAGCATGGTTATGATGATAATTTTGAAAAGGCGATCGCACTTTTTACAGAATTAAATGCTCCCAAACAAGTAGAAAGAGTCAGAAAATTAATGGGCTAATTTGTAAGCGGTAGTTTACCAAGGATGCGTTACATTTCATGAACGCATCCTCCAAGATTGGCGATCGGGTTAACAAGTAAGTTATGGGAATTAAATGTAGGATGGGTTAGCGATCGCGTAATCCAGACTCTTTAAAACTACTTAGTTGCATTACTTTTCCATTTGTTGCCCATATTCTTCAATTTCCCCGCAGATATTCCCTGTCCGCCACCAGCTCCTGTGACTGTTAGACCACTAATGGTAGAGGTTGTCCACGCTTCGGGTGATTTGAGGATCGTCTGTAATTCCATTTGATTGATCGTTTTAGCTTTTTCTTGGGCAACCGAGGCTTTACCAACGCCGCTCAATTCGTGAATAAAGATACCCGTGACAGAGGGATTTTTCCGTAATTCGGGTAACTCGGCTGTCCAAAACACAGACCCCGTACCCGTACCCGTAGGCACATACACATGTACCTCACCAGTAGCTTTAGCGGCAAAGTTGGCACTCACTGCCGCCCAGACGTTAAAAGATCCTCCCCACTGCATATACGAGTTGTTGTCGTTCAGTAAAAGATCGCCGTTGACGTTCTTCAAATCCGCATTGCCGCCTTCAAGTGCCCCAACCGCAAAGAGATCTAACAAAGCGCCCATGCTTGTCCGATTTAGAGGTGTTCCACCACCAGCTACGCTCATTTGCTCGTTTAACTCTCGGCTGTTGGCGGCAGGTCGTCCGATGTTAATATTGCTCCATAAAGTGACATTATTAACTTGTAATTCTTCACCCTGATCGGTTTCAACGAGTTCAGTTAGAAACTCTATATCTTGTCTGAAGGCTTCTAATTTGGCTAACTGTATTTCAGTCACATCAACTGCTTTGGCTCTTTCGGAGTCCTTGCCCCAATTGATCTCGTTCCAGCGAGGTAACAAGACCTCATGGCGTTTCATCGCCGACGAAAACCTTTGCCAGATGAGAGCCATTTCACCTTCAGGTATTTTACGTTTCACCATTTTACGGAGCTCTTGCTCAAATCTTTCCTTATATTTTTTGTTTCGGTTAATAGTCTCGAGGGCGGCTTCTTTAGGTGTTTTCGTTGCGACTGGGGTCTCCTCCCCATCGCGCTGGATTTCTGGCGATCGCTGCACTGCTCCTCCATTCTGCTGCACCACATGAGTCAACTCATGGGCGATCAACTCCTGCCCACCTCGACTACTCGGCTCATACGCCCCCTGCCGAAAGAACACATCTTGCCCTGTCGTAAAGGCCTTCGCTTGAATTGATTGATTTAATTGATCGGATTGTGAATCTGTATGTACTTTTACGCCACTAAAGTCTGCTCCCATCGCCTGTCCCATAGATCTTTGCAGGTTTGCAGCTAGTGGCTGACCGCCACCTCTTGCGCTTTGAATTGATGTCTCCAACTCTGTTGATGCATCACCTCCACCTACATTTTCGCGCCTTTGTAGCGGCTTCTTTCGCAGTTTATTGCCCTGTGGCAATGCATCTCGTTGGATAGATTGATTTTGGATCGGTGTATTAATTTGTTGAACGACTTTTGAAGCAGTATCATCAGCTTCTTTTTCGTATTTATCGTTTGGTTCGCCGATCGCTAATTTTGCTTGGATTAAACGATTTTGCGCGATCGCTTTCAATCGATTCTCAGGCTTCCTTTGCAGTGAGGATGCTGGCTCTGGGGGTGGTGAATTAATTAGTCTTTCTAATATATTTGGAGAATATTTTTGTTGATGCTCACTCTTTTCTGTTTTTTCTGTTGAAGGAGATTCAGTCGAGACTGCTTCAATGGGAGCAAATGGTCTGGTTTGAAGATTTAGAGTTGTAGGTGCTACGGAACTTGTAATTTTAGGAGAGTTTTCGTGATTAGATTTCATGCCAAAATAGCTCTTCTACTATTGAATTAAATACAATCAGAGCAAATTTATATTGATAAACTTAAAAATTTGGCAATACTAGAATTTTAATATCCTGAAAAACAGTGGACAACTTTAATTATGAATAGCCATCCACTAGGAGTGTTAATAACAACGGGACTTGTACTTACCTATCAATTATTAAGAAAACAAAAATACAGCAATCTATTACTAGATTAGATGTCTTTTTCTATTCACTTAATAATTCCTATTCCCAATATTTATAATAACATATAAAAGTTAAGTCATGATTCATTTTCTGATCGATTCTTTTTAGAGTAAAGCTGTTGAATTGTTGTAAAAAGTAGATTTAACTTAATCGGTTTACTTATGTAGCCATCTGCTCCTGCGGCGAGACATTTTTCGCGACCGCCTATCATCGCTGAGGCAGTAGTAGCGATAATAGGCATAGTAAAACCTTTGCTGCGGATATATTTAATCGCTTCAAGACCATCCACTTCTGGCATTTGGATATCCATTAGGATTAAGTCTGGCGGCTCTATTTGTACTAGATTGATAGCCTGTTTTCCATTTCTAGTAATTTTTAGTCGAAAACCTTTGGCTTCTAGATAGTTAGTAAGCATTAAGATACTGTCTTCGTTGTCTTCAGCTAACAGAACTAGAGGGAGGTCGCGATCACTATCAATTATTTCGCTTGGAGATGGTGAGATATCTGCTAGTTTTTGAGGCTGTAGAGATATGTTGCTTGAGTAGGGAAGTGCGATCGCAAAGCGACTACCCACACCTAATTCACTTGTAGCACTGACATATCCACCATGCAATTCGACTATCTTTTTGACTAAGGCTAATCCTAAACCAGTACCATCATATTGGCGATTGAGAGGGCTATCAATTTGGATAAAAGGTTGAAATAGCTTTTGTAAGT
>NZ_JAYGIF010000174.1:0-3754 GCF_034931345.1 Pseudanabaena sp. CCNP1317
TCATCGTGGTTTTTCCTTTTTGATACCCTGCGATTACTCGTTCTCTCAAATCCTGTGAATACGCTTTTCCTGTTTGCATTTTCTCTCCATTTTACCTTGCTCTTGCTCATTTGAAAACCGCTATAGTAGTTTTATCAATGGTTTTGATATAGCCTTTTTCATCTAAATCAATTTGACCTGCAAAAAGCTGCGTATTTGGTGTATGCCCGATCGCATAAAACAGACCACCAACTTGTAATTCAGCAATAGCATGATCTTTCTGATCTTGAATCTGAATACTTTGCAATACATCATCACCTTGGGCGCTTATCGGTAAGACTTGCCAATGGATTTGGATTTTGTCATGGCTTAGAACTCGCTCTTGCATTACCTTAGAAGCACGAAGGCGATCGCTACGCACTAGCAAATGCACCTTACTCGCATATTTGGTTAAATAGAGTGCCTCTTCCGCCGCCGAATCACCACCACCAACTACCGCGATTTCCACATTCTGAAATAAGGGATTTGTACCATCACAAATTGCACAGGCGGAAATGCCGTTATTCCAAAATTGCGTTTCCCCTTCGATATGTAAGCGCTTGGCGGTTGCTCCTGTGGCAATAATCACCGCTTTCGCTTTCACCTCAAGATCGTCAGATGTGATCGTAAAAGGGCGATCGCCAAAATCCACTTTGACCACATCATCAGTAATTAGCTTAGTTCCCCATCGCAAAGCCTGTTGGCGCATTTCCTTCATTAATTGTGGTCCTTGAATTCCTTTGGAAAATCCAGGGAAATTCTCCACTTCGGTAGTGGTCATCAATTGCCCACCTGGTAAACCTCCTGCGGCAAATCCTTCAAACATCAAAGGTTCAAGTTGAGCGCGAGCCGCATAGATTGCCGCCGTATAACCTGCGGGACCTGAACCAATAATTACCAGTTGTTCTACCATGTATATCTATCCTTGAGATTCTTAATTAATTCCCAATAGAACTTAACCGCCAATAAACCACTGTACACCTACAAATAGATAGTAAATTCCTGCCAAAATCAGCGCGATACTTCCAAATTTGGTGATTCCTTCCGAGTATTTCATCAGCAGGTTGGCTTGCTTGGCAAAACCAGTCAACAAACTAGATAAGAAGATCACAATCGTATAGCCCAAGGCATAACTTACCATCGTCAATACCGATAGAACTTGTGAACCACTTGCCGCCGAAGCCGCAATCACTGCAAACAGCACAGGACTAGCACAGGGAGAACTAACCAAAGCGTAGGTTAAACCAACTCCAAAAGGACCAAAATTAGTTCCGCCAACATTAACTTGAGGTAAAGGAATCTTAATCAAGCCCAACAAACCGAGTCCCATGATTAAAATAATTGCTCCGACAGCCACATTAATGTGACCGCGATATTCCACAATTACAAATCCTGCGAAGGAAGAGACTAATCCAAATAGGCTAAGAATAATTACGTTGCCAAGTACAAACATTCCCGCTTTGATAAAGGCATCCTTGCGAGAGGTAATGTTGCGAGTACCGATATAACTCAAATTGAGGGGCAGCATGGCAAGAATGCAGGGAGAAATACTAGCAATCAAACCACCAATAAATGCGAGAGGCATCAGTACCAATGGATTAGCTGTGTCTTGTTGCGCGAACCATTCCTGATAGCGATTTTCCACAACAGAGATGGCATATTCCAGTCCCTTAGATACTGGGTCAATAATTAATAGAGCGAGTACAAACCCTAGAAGTGCTAATCCTCCAAAAACAAACCATTTTTTAGGTATTTTAGGGCTGTTTTTTTTGGTAGTAGTAGTTTGCATAACAAGATCGGTATCGCGATCGGGTTTCTGAAGGTGGTTCATAAAAGGTTCCTGAGATGAATGATGAAAAGCATTCCATTTGTCTTAGACAAATGGAATGCTTTTGAGATTATTTTGTCAGCGCAGCATCCAAAACTTTGGTGTAAGCCATTTTGTCGGCATTGTTGCGATGTTGAGCCAAGATTTTGCCCGTGGCAGGATCGACAATTGTGAGAGATCCCGTTTGGGTTTTATTCTCGGCAAGAAATTTGCTCAGTCCTAGCTCTTGAGCAGTAGCTTCCGCTGCCGCCGTGGTGGATTTGTCAGATACATCTAGCACCACAAATTCCACTTTACCTTCATATTCCTTTTTTAGATCGGAGACGGTTGGGGCGATATTTTTGCAAGCAGAACACCAACTAGCATAAACATCAACCACAACGGGCTTGCCTTGCAGCTTTTGCGCCAGAGGTCCACCAATAGAAGCGGCCGAGGCAGATTTTGCAGCACAAGGGTCAGCTTTCTTCGCAGCACAAGGGTCAGCAGATTTTGCAGCACAAGGATCGGCTTTCTTGGCAGCACAAGGGTCAGCAGATTTTGCAGCACAAGGATCGGCTTTCTTGGCGGCGCAAGGGTCAGCAGATTTTGCAGCACAAGGATCGGGTTTAGTTGCCGTAGTGGTTGTGGTGCTAGCAGCATTGTCTTTGGATGCTTCTGGTGTAGCGCAAGCAATAAATACGCCCGTACTCAAGAGTGCGATCGCTGCGAATGAAGCCAGATACTTAATTTTCATGTAGTTCTTTCCTGTTTAGAATATTGTTAGGTAAATGTAATGTCAGTAACTTGGTATAAATGGGTTGAGGGTAAGCGAGAATGTCTTACCTTTTTGCCAAAGCTGCATCTAAGACCTTGGTATAGGTAGACTTATTAGCATTATTGCGGTGTTGCGAAAGGATTTTGCCTGAAGATGGATCGACAATAGTTAAAGAACCTGTTTGAGTTTTATTGGCGGCAAAGAAATTGCTGAGTCCTAGCTCTTTGGCGATCGCCTCTGATTTGGCTGTGCTGGATCGATCTGATACATCTAGCACTACAAAGTGAACTTTGCCTGCGTATTGTTGTTTAAGTTGGGAAAGGGTTGGGGCAACATTTTTGCAAGCAGCACACCAACTAGCGTAGATATCAACAACGACAGGCTTACCTTGCAACTTTTTGGCGAGAGGTCCACCGACAGAGGTGGATTGGGCATAGGCGGCTTCACCTGCGATCGCTTCCGATAGGGATTTTTGGAGCGATTCTGGCTTTGCTAAGGCGATCGCTGTGCCAACACTTAACAGGGCGATCGCGGTCAATGTTCTCAGGTACTTAACTTTCATTGGAATTGCTCAGGTGAAATATTGGGCTGAATTCAAGACTAAGCCTATTAAAGATGAGAAAAATGAGTGTCAGATGAGGAGTAGATGGATATTACATAAAGCTTGCAAATTTAGGAAGGTATCGCTTCCACCTTGGGAGGTTTATCCGATCAAGAATTATTTATTTGTTTCTTATGTCAAGGTAGTGTCAAAGTCAAATTTGTAACAAATGATACTTTTTGAAATAATCTGACTACTCGTATAAGCTGGAATGGCTGGATGGTAAGCAGGTGAAGATGGGGTTTATCTCAGTGTCTAAACAATGCTGATACATCGGTTGATGACTATATTAGTTATTGCCTATTGCCAAAAGACAAATTGGCGTAGCCATTACTCAACTAACAGCCGTGCAGTTTCAATCCCTAAAAGGGTTTCAGAGGCTTTGAATCCCGCCCGTCGTGAACTCAGGCAAGATTAAGCCACTAGGGGGTAGCTACAGGATACGTGTAAAAACCTGCAAGATAGCCTTCAAATATAGACCAGTCATACATTTGAGCTATACCGAATCAAGAGGGATTAAAATAGCACCTTCCAAGGGAAATGGAATAGATTG
>NZ_JAYGIF010000175.1:0-2066 GCF_034931345.1 Pseudanabaena sp. CCNP1317
TTCTTGTCAACCTTTTAGCTGGGTTGGTTGCTTATACATATCGAGAGACTAAACCTGCTTTAGATCTTCTCTTCAAAGGCTTACCTGCTCTTCCTCCTGCCATCTTTTAGTTCGTCGAACTCACGTTTATTTACTCTCTTCTGAATGCAACTCTCGAAAAATAGTCACTGATTTTGGTAGTTCTTGCTTTACGAGAATCTCCATGTATTCCTCAAAGGTTTTGGGAGGATTTTTGAAACGCCTTTTAGCAGTTTCCAAAGCTGTCATTATTTTCAATGGGTTTAAATCGCAGGTAATTGGGATAGAGAACGCAAGCATCAAGGAGAGCCACAAACCTAGTCATAAAGCCCTAGTTCTTGAGATTGCTTTACTAACTCGTCTAAGGCACTAGACTTCTCTATATCTATCTGTTGTTTGTAAGCGATCGCGTCTTTAAGGTGAATGCGGCGGTGCGTTCCGACTTTGCGATAAGGGATTTCACCAGTTTCAAGTAGTTTAATCACAAAGGGGCGAGACACATTTAGCATGTCGGCTGCTTCTTGGGTGGTTAGTTCGGCTTGAATGGGTATGAGGCTTACGCCGTTGCCTTGTGACATTAGGGTTAGAGCATCCACGAGCATTTGATAGGCGGCTGCGGGAATTTCTGCATCTTGTTCGCTGCCATCTTCTTCAAAAAATCTCAGCTTGCGAACTTTATTGTGAATATGGGCAGCCAAAATACGGCTACTCACTAAGGAGAGTTTTGTATCGTCGTCGTTAGGAATGTATGCAGAAATCATGGCTAGTTGACGGTAGATAGCTCCCAATCTAATACATCAAACGCAATAATCGAAACAAAAAAACGACAGATCTTTCCTTTTACCTTTTTACTTTTGCCTTGGAGCTATGCCACACATCTGTCTGTCTTCATCACTGGCGTTGGGATTATTAACAAGATAGTCGTGGAGCCACGCGCAACCTTTCGCCATTAAATCATCTAAATCTAAATTCCATAAAATCACGGTTCCATCTTTACTTCCAGAGGCAAGAGTTTTGCCATCAGGACTAAAGGAAACGCTATAGATCTGATCTTTATGTCCTTGAAAAGTTTGGATTTCACTACCGTCCAAACTCCATAATTTCACAGTGTTGTCTTGACTACCAGAGGCAATGGTTTTTCCATTAGGACTAAAGGCAACTCCCATGACAACATTGCCATGTCCTTGGAAGATTTCTGTGGTTCCATTATCTAACTTCCATAATTTTACAGTGTTGTCTCCACCGCCAGTAGCGATCACCTTATCGTCTGGACTAAAAGCTAAGTTCCACACAACATCCTTATTGTCAAATATATTCAATAGTTGTCCGTTCTCTCTATTCCATAATTTTACTTTATAGTCTCCACTGCCTGTCGCGAGCGTTTTGTTGTCATGACTAAAAGCAACGCTCAGGACTTCTTTTTCGTGTCCTGTTAAAGTGTTCAATAATTTTCCATTCAGATCCCATAACTTTACTGTCTTATCTTTACTACCAGTAGCGATTGTCTTGCCATCGTGACTAAAAGCTACACTATAGACTTCATCCTTATGACCTCTTAAAGTATGAAGTTTCTTTCCTTCTCGATCCCACAATATCACCACTCCGACCTTACTAGTTGTGGCAATTTCACTCCATTCATTACTAGTATTAGCAATCATGTTGCCATCTGGACTAAATGCTACACTCCAAATAACATCTTTAGGATTATCACTTGTTAACGTTTTAAGTACTTTTCCTTCTGGGCTTGTCAATTTAATTGCATTTCCATTGCCAGTGATTGCGATTATCTTACCATCGGGACTATAGGTTAAAAATTTGAGAGGCTTTTGAGGGGTAAAAGTTTTTCTTTCCAGTTTTTCCAAACTCCATAATTGCACCATCTTATTGTTGTTTGCAGTAAAAATCTTTTTGTCATCGCGACCTAAGTACAGGACAAAAATTTAATGGAGTTGAAGAAAGCCTCGGAATTGAGATGGATGTCAAAGATGATATGACGCAGAAAATCAAAACCAAGACGAAAAATGCTTTTAGGTAAGCGACCGTGCTTT
>NZ_JAYGIF010000176.1:0-1989 GCF_034931345.1 Pseudanabaena sp. CCNP1317
AAGCATCAGAAACCAAAGGCAGCACCCTGCAAAACCAACTACGAGTATATCGGGAAGTAGAAGACAAAACCAAGATGCTCTCAGAGCTATTACAATTCCGCTCTGACACTCTGACCGATAAACTTGCTCAACTTAAACAACGTTGTGTAGAAGCCCTAAATGGAATGGCGACCACAGCTTCCACAAAAACTGAAGTAAAACCAACCGATCCTCCTCCTGAACAACAACCAGAAGTAGAAACACTTCAGGAAGAAACCAGCATAGATCCCGACCCAATATCCGAGATCGAAGACAGCCTATTTGATATCGGCTTCTAGCGAAGAGCTTAGGTGTAGCCAATCAGCTATTCCTAAGCAACCACAAAAATTCTTTAAAAATAGAGAGTAAATTAAAATGATAGCCACAGATATAGCGCTGACCAACGGCAATGTCAAAGTAATAACACCATCAGTAGCACCTACAGTTAAACTGCAACAACTCCGTGAAGAATTGAAAGTCGTGTACTTAGATCGCAGCGAAGCGATTGACCTGATTATGGTGGGACTCCTTGCCAAGATGCACGTCTTTTTGGGAGGACAACCAGGCACAGGCAAAACTGAACTTGCGAAAGCCGTCTCAGATGCAATATCAGGAACGACATTCTTTCATTACCTGATGACCAAAACCACCGTCGCCGAAGAAGTATTGGGAGCGCCCGACCTTGCTGAATTACAGAAAGGTAAATTTGTGCGCGATACCGAAGCCATGTTGCCTGAAGCGCACTTAGCCCTAATGGATGAAATTGGCAAAGCTAACAGCATTGTTCGTAATTCGGCATTAGGACTGATGAACGAACGCGAATTCCTAAACGGTAAAATTAAACTGCAATCACCATTGATCACCATGATTGGCTGCTCCAATGAATTACTGGATGGTGAAGAAGACGGAGCATTTTGGGATCGGTTGAGTTTGCGGTATATGGTGGATTACTTAGGCGATGAAGACCTGAGAACATTGCTATTACGCAAGACTGGTAATGCGATCGCCCCCAAAGTCACAACCGTCCTGAGCTTAGCTGAACTAGAGCAGATGCAGACGCAAGTGCAGAAACTGCCATTCACCAGTCAAGTAGTCGATTCATTAGTCGAACTGCAACGGGAATTCAAGAAAGAAAACTTTGTTGCTAGCACCAGAAAATATGTGCAGATGGTGATGATTTTGAGAGCTTACGCTTTTTTGCAAGGAGAAACAGAAGTAAGCGAAGACTCATTTGAGATTCTCAACCACGTCATCTGGAATCATCCTAGAGAAAAGACTGCGATCGCCAAGATCGTCGCCAAGGTTGGAAATCCCCTAAACATCCAAGCACAGGAAACCTTGATAGCGATCACTGAAGCGATCGCCCAACTAGGAACCTGTCCAACTTTCGGTACAAAGCAGGAGAAGGAAAACTGGGCAACCGAAGGCACAGGAGTCTTGTCAGATCTGCGAAATATGACAGATCGGCTACAAAGCATGATTACTCAGTATCCACACAAAGCTAAGAAAGCCCAGCAAGTCGTGCTTGAAATCGAATCGAAGAAAAAACCATTGCTAGCCAAAGTCAGCGAGATTTTGTACGGAGCATAGAGACAACGTTAAAGGGAGCGTAATTCACGCTTCCTTAAAACCCAATTCAATAACCAGAACTAAAATATGCAATCTCAATTAGTATATACAGTCCCGAAATGGACAGAGATTTGTGCGCGAGATTTCAAAGAAGGCTCAGAGCGACTATGTGAAGTAATCAGCGAAGGTGAGACAAAAATCTATAACTTCGACGCATTCACCGATGAAACCTATCACCGCCTCTACGATCGCCAGCCGAACCGACTTACAGACAATGACATCAAGCCAGAAAACAAAATCTGGATTGCCATTCACCAACAAATGACCGAGCTAGAAGCTTTTCAGCAATTTAGCAACCGACTAAATGGCGATGAATTTCTTGCAGGAATCGGTACAACCGCA
>NZ_JAYGIF010000177.1:0-1615 GCF_034931345.1 Pseudanabaena sp. CCNP1317
GCAAGTTTATCGGTCAGAGTGTCAGAGCGGAATTGTAATAGCTCTGAGAGCATCTTGGTTTTGTCTTCTACTTCCCGATATACTCGTAGTTGGTTTTGCAGGGTGCTGCCTTTGGTTTCTGATGCTTTCTGCGGATCTAGCAGGTCGTCTAGGTAGCCTGACATGGCCTGTACTTCTTTTTCTAGGGATTGCCTCGCGATGATGTCCATGTCGCCGATTCCTGCGATCGGCATCCAGCGCATATAGTTCTCCCTATGGATTAGGGGTAGCAATTCCCGAAAGGCTTTCAGTTCTGTCCTAAACCGACGGGCGACAAAGTATGTGCCGCCTTTTTCTCGAAATGGAACTCCAGACTTTTTGACAAATTCAGTCAGCATGGCGCGGATTTCTTTGCTGGTGATCTCTTGACTCCATGCATACCATTTGTCAAAGGTGGCTTTGGCAATTGTAATCAGTGATTCATATTCGCTACTCCAGTCTTCTTGTTTCCAATTGATTGACTCGTTGCTTTTGTCAAAACTATAGGATGCGAGTTGGCTATAGCGGAGCTTTTTGTCTTTTTCGTTCTTGTTCTCTAGGACAAATCCATAAACCAGTACGCCATTATTCGAGATTTGACGAATTAACAGATCGTGACTGGTGAGTTGGGGTTGAGTTTTGGAACGGGCATGTTTGAATGCGCTCAGTTTGTTGGGACTTTCAGGCAAATAGCCAAAGTCTAGGTTGACTTGTTGGGCTGCTTGCTTCAGTGTTTGTTCACTCAGTCGAGTTTCGGCACAAATTGACCATGCAATCAAGTCTCCTAAGTACTCGGCTCCTTTGTCGATCAAGGCTTGCTGCGTAGCAATCATTGCTGTTGTATTCATTGTTTTAAATTTTGGCTGTTAGCTGTTAGCTGTTAGCTGTTAGCTGTTAGCTGTTAGCTGTTGGCTTTTGGTTATTGGTTGGTTTTATTGAATGTTGATTGGCTAAAAGCTAAAAGCTAAAAGCTAAAAGCTAATCGCTAATTTATTTCCATAAAAAAGTAGCCTCCCGATTGAAATCAGGAGGCTTTTGGGTGGTTAGAATCGTTGCAAGTTTTAGGTGGGTGAATCCACGGCAAACTCGTCTTGCAGCCTTGATTTATTGGCTTCGTAAGCTTGTTTTGCGGTTAGAAATGGATGGGCGATTACATAGGAGCTAAATCCGCCATCGGAACGGATGAAACATACTACTACTTGCTTTTCTGGCTTATATTCGTTGATTTGCCTCTTTTCTTCTCCTTGAAAGGGATTTGGATAGCCTGATTCTGTAGCTATTCTCTTGACAGTGGCGAGACTCAGATAGCTACCATAGCTCTCCGAGTTTAGCCAACGTTGATAGGGATTTATGCCAATTTGTGATGCTTTGGATAGGCTTACGTCAATGACGATTGCTCCTCTTCCTTCACTTTCGTAGCCATTCCATGCTACGGCTAGCATTAATTCTAGGTTTACTCGAATAAATTCTACATGGCTCTGCCTTGATTCACTTCCAGTTGGTAAATCTGACAGATTGTATTTCAAGCTCATTGGTTCAATCCTTTTCCTCAATTTAATTTTCATTAAAACTCCTGCTAAGGAATTTTGACAAGCTT
>NZ_JAYGIF010000178.1:0-1274 GCF_034931345.1 Pseudanabaena sp. CCNP1317
ACCCCTTGTATCTAGGAAGAAAAGTAAAGGATAAAATCTTTACTCAAATCCGAAAAAGCAAAAGCAGAGATAAACTCGTTCAACCCCTAGGGACACCAAGCCCGTAATGTAGATAGAGTCGTCTCTGCTTAAACAGTGGAAACAAGTAAAGACTGGACAGTATCAGAGGTCGCCCAATGGGTAAACCTGTATTCACAAGGATAGTTCAATACCACTGATTGCTTGATGGATAAATCTAGCAAAAAAACTGCAAGCACCTATGAACAATAGCAATGAAGTATGTGATGTTTTAGGCATAGACATCAGTAAAGCCAAGTTTGATGTTGCCCTAATTCAAGACAACGCCAAGATTAAGAACAAAGTATTTAACAATAATCCCGAAGGATTTGTCGAACTACAAGAATGGCTAAACATTCAAAGTGTAAAAAATTTACATAGCTGTATGGAAGCCACCAGCACTTATGGCAATGCCTTAGCCCGATTCTTAGTAGCCGCAGGGTACAAAGTAAGTATCGTCAATCCATCACGTCCCAAAGCCTTTGGCAAGAGCGAGTTAAGTCGTACAAAGACAGACCGTGCTGATGCCAAAGTTATTGCTAGATTTTGTGCTGCCTTAAAGCCTGCTGCTTGGACACCACCAGCATTAGAAATTGAGCAACTCCAAGCATTAGTACATCGTTTAGATAGCTTAACCGCCATGCAGCAACAAGAGCAAAATCGTCTTGCTACGGCTGATCCAATTTTGGTTGAAGCAATTAACACCCACATTGACTTCCTCAAGGAGCAAATTGAGATGACCAAAAAATTGATCCGTCAGCACTTTGATCAACATCCTCATTTGAAATCGCAACGGGATTTGTTGACTTCCATTCCAGGTATTGCTGAATTGACTGCAACTGTATTACTGGCGGAAATTCGGGATATTTCTGCTTTTGATACGGCTGATCAATTAGCCGCTTTTGCGGGTTTAACTCCGCGTGAATTCTCTTCTGGCTCTTCGATTCATGGCAAACCGCGCTTGTCAAAAATTGGTAATTCACGTTTGCGTAAAGCTTTGTTTATGCCTGCGATTGTTGCTCGTCGTTATAATTCGCCGATTGTCGCTTTCTGCGATCGCCTTACTGCTAAGGGTAAGTCCAAAATGTCCGTCATTGGTGCTGTAATGCACAAGCTGTTACGACAGGTCTTTGGTGTTCTCAAGTCTCAGCGTTCTTTCGATCCTAATTTTGTTAAAATTCCCTCTTGACTTTTTGGTACTCAAGACAGTATCTACA
>NZ_JAYGIF010000180.1:0-1158 GCF_034931345.1 Pseudanabaena sp. CCNP1317
AGAAACAAGAATTAATGGCAAAAATGGACTTAAATGGCTACAAAGAGATAGATTAATCCTATGAGAGGTCAAAAACTAATCAAAAATACAGAAGTTAGGCTCGGATAAACGCTGAGAAATCAGACAGAATTCTTTAGCAAAGGGAAAGAAATTTGGCAATTCTACCAGCACCCGCCTAACCGACACTTTGACATGAGCCGCACATTTGAGCAAAGAATCGCGTAAGCGAATTACTTGAGCTTTGGCTAATGTCGTTGCCGCCGCCGCTTGTCGAATCGTTAACATGAGAATATAGGCAGCCTGAGCCAGAAGCAGCCGAAACTGGTTAGCCGTAAAACTATGACAACTGAGGCGACCTGCCTTGATACCCAATTTCAATTCCTTGATACGATGCTCAGAATCCGCCCCTCTATAGACATAAAATTTATCGTAAAGTTCTTGGGGTGGTAACGCCAAATTGGTAATCAGAAAACGTGGATTAGCCCCTTTTTCTAGCCATTCCGCTTTCATTACTAAGCGTCGTGGTTCTGACCATGAACTAGATTGGTAGTAAACATCATCAAACAACCGCGCTTTTTCTCTCGTCTGACAATATTGCAATCTTGCGCGTTCCAGCAAATTAGCTACCTTGCGCTTTAAAACAGCATTACTAGAAAATCCACAAACATAGCCAACACCCGAACGCTCGCAGACTTTGATGATTTCGGGTAAGGAGAATCCTCCATCACCCCGCAAAATGATTTCGACTCCTGCCCATTCCCGTTTTAATCGCCAGAATAGCCAACGTAATATTGGTGCGACTCCTTTCCCTGCATGACTATTCCCTGCTCTCAGTTGCAATACTAGAGGATATCCACTTTTTGCTTCATTGATCAATACGGGATAGTAGATATGATGATCATAGTATCCATGAAAAAAGCTCATCTGTTGCTCTCCGTGCGTTGGCGCATCCCACCCATCTATGTCTAGTACGATTTGTTTGGGAGGGGTCTTGTGCTGTTCGATATATTTCTCGATAAATAACCGCCTCATGGCTTTGTTCTCTGATTTCGCAATCCGATTCTCTAACCGCGTCATGGTTGACTGACTTGCCAGTAGTTCCTCTTCTTCATCTATTGGCAACCGATTGCAGGCAATTTTTAAAATTGGGTCTTTTCT
>NZ_JAYGIF010000181.1:0-936 GCF_034931345.1 Pseudanabaena sp. CCNP1317
TATAGCGGTTTTCAAATGAGCAAGAGCAAGGTAAAATGGAGAGAAAATGCAAACAGGAAAAGCGTATTCACAGGATTTGAGAGAACGAGTAATCGCAGGGTATCAAAAAGGAAAAACCACGATGAAAGAAGTAGCCGATAGGTTTGCAGTAAGTCGAAGCTGGGTCAATAATCTGGTACAAAGACAAAAACAAACAGGGAGTGTGGCGGCAAAACCCCATGGAGGAGGAGCAGTAGCCAAAGTCAACGCAACCCATTACCCAATCCTAGAAGCAATCATTGAAGGACAAAATGATATAACCTTGCTAGAAATCAGTCAAAGGTTCGCGGAAAAGACAGAGATATTGGTAAGTCAGTCCACGATTTGTCGAGCCTTACAGGAAATCGAGTTAACCCGCAAAAAAAAACTTTTCATGCCGACAAACAAGAAAGTGAAGCAGTCAAACAGTTGAGACTAGAATATCAACTGATAATGTGGGCAATCGAAACCAATAATCTGGTGTTTATCGATGAGTCAGGCACAAACCTAAATATGGCTAGGACTTATGCAAGGTCAAAAAAAGGCACAAGGGCGCATGGCTGTAAACCACACAACAAAGGTAAAAATCTGACCATCATTGCGGCGATCGCGATTACGGGGGTAATTGCGGCTCTATCATTTTTTGGCAGTAACAATGCGGTAACTTTTTTGTTTTATGTGACTGAGGTACTTGTACCACAGCTAAACGATACGATGGTCGTCGTGATGGATAATCTCAATCTCCACTGTAGCGATGAGGTCAGAACTGCGATTGAGAATACTGGCGCTAAACTGATTTTCTTGCCCACTTATTCTCCTGATTTATCACCGATTGAGATGTTTTGGTCAAAAATCAAATCCATTCTGCGTTCGATTGCTCCGAGAACCACTGAGCAGCTTTATGATGCTATCACTCTC
>NZ_JAYGIF010000182.1:0-915 GCF_034931345.1 Pseudanabaena sp. CCNP1317
TCTCTGGGTTTGGTTTGCGCCGATGCAGTCGGACGATGGGGTTGGCTTTTAGATAACCGCGCTCTACGGCAAAGTTGAATAGGGCTTGGAGGATGGCTTGGTGACGGTGATGGGTCGTATAGGCGAGATCTGTTAAGCCTTCTAGGTATTTTGTTAGGGTTGCTCGACTCAATAATTCAATGGGATAACTGCCATATTCTTTGAGTAGTGGCATTAGGCTTAGTTCGTAGGATTGCACGGTGCTTTGGGCTAGTCCTGTACGCTCTAGGAATTCAGTGGTAACTGTAGCTAGTGTGATAGTCAATTTATCAGCTAGTTAATGCGGTGAGTTATATAATCTGTTGATAGTATAGTTTTCTATAAACATACTTTTAAACACTATTTTGTGAATATTTTACAGGGTGATAAATCGCCTAACTCTGGTGAAACCTTGGCTGCCTATGTCAAACGTATCCGAATTTCCCTCGGTTTGAATCAGAGGGAGTTGGCGGCGATTTCGTCGATTCATTTGCAGAGTTTGGGCAAGATTGAACGGGGACTGACGGCTAAGCTGAGTTCTCATAGTAAAACTGGTTTGGCTTCGGCTTTGCAAGTTCCCGTGGAATATTTAGAGGCTGTTTCTCGTGGTACTTCCATTGAGCCTGTTTCTATGCTTAAGTTCTGTCCATCTTGCTGGACTCCTGGCAATCCTGCTGATCCTATGTGGATGGATGTCAGGGCTAAGTTTTGCTTTCTCTGTGGGGGGAAACTTGGCGATCGCTGTACTCATTGCCAGCAAACTATTTCTTCGCTCAAGCATCACTTCTGTCCTTTTTGTGGTTCTCCCTATAAGTCTAAACTGATTTCTCAAAGCTCGTCTGGGTAACGCTTTTAAGCCTATCTTGCAGGTTTTTACACGTATCCTGTAGCTACCCC
>NZ_JAYGIF010000183.1:0-780 GCF_034931345.1 Pseudanabaena sp. CCNP1317
TTCACGATCTAACTAATTCTAGAAAGTCACGCATAGAGACTTTCATCAGTCCTCTAGCGAGGCTCTCTAGAAGAAATCCATTGATATTTACATATAAGGAAAATTACCTATGACTTACTCATTTCAGAAAGCGACCAAAGAAAACATCAAACTACGGATGGCTCTATATGGTCCACCAGGATGCGGCAAAACCTACACAGCCCTACAACTAGCATCATGCTTGGGCAAAAGAATTGGATTGATTGACACCGAACATGGTTCAAGCCGCAAGTATGGCAACTTGTTTAACTTCGATGTACTCGAACTAAGCAAATTTGGACCAAGCCAATATTACAACGCGATTGAAAGTGCCGAAGAATCAGGATTTGATTACCTGATTATCGACTCCCTATCCCACGCATGGTACGCGGAACTAGACTCAGTTGGCAGCGATGTCCGCAACTGGGCAAAAATCCGCCCCATAGAACGCCAACTATGGGACAAAATCATCAGTTCAAGCTGCCACATCATCGCCACGATGCGATCAAAAATCGAATATGAATATGGAGCTACCGAAATTGCAGGCAAACAGAAAATCACCAGTGTTCGCAAGATTGGCACAGCCCCGATTCAAAAGGAAGGCAGTGAATACGAACTAGACATCTGTGGATTATTGGACGACCAGAATACCCTAATGATCTCTAAAAGTAGATGTCCTGAAATCAGCAGTGGCATCTATCCCAAGCCAGGCAAGAAATTTGCAGAGATTGTTCAGAATTGGTTGAATGACACATCATCCCC
>NZ_JAYGIF010000184.1:0-755 GCF_034931345.1 Pseudanabaena sp. CCNP1317
CGATCTCACAAGAACGCGCGTTGATCTCGGGGGCACCTAATTTCGCTTATGACCTTTGCGCATCGAAAGCGGATGCGGCGGATCGATTGAACTTGGACCTCCGATCTTGGGAACTCGCGTTTTGCGGTGCAGAACCGATCCGCCCTGAAACGATCGACCGGTTCTGTGATGCATTCGCCAGCAGCGGATTCAGCCGTCAATCGTTCTATCCCTGCTATGGCCTCGCCGAAGCGACGCTGTTGGTCAGCGGTAATTTGGGACGCCGAGAATCGGTTATCAAGACGCGCGATCGACGCGAACTGGAACATCATCGCGCGGTCGAAATCGAGCTTTCGGATGACCCGACGGCGACTGAATATAAAGACCATGCGACACGAGTCGTCGGGTGTGGATCATCCGTGCTCGGCGGCGAAATCATGATTGTGAATCCTGATACGCAACTGCCGGCCGAACAGTTCGAGATTGGCGAAATCTGGTATCGCGGCGATAATGTCGCATCAGGATATTGGAATCAACCGGAGAAGTCAGCCAAGGTCTTCGGCGCCCACATTTCCGGTCGTCCCGATGTCGCCTACCTGCGCACCGGCGATACCGGGTTTTATGAGAACGGCCAACTTTTCATCACCGGCCGTTTGAAAGAAATGTTGGTCATTCGTGGCCGAAACTTCTATCCCCAAGACCTCGAATCGACGGCCCGTTCGGTCGATCCGAAATTGATCGGCGGCGCGTGTGCTTTTGCGATCGATTCGGAGTCG
>NZ_JAYGIF010000185.1:0-679 GCF_034931345.1 Pseudanabaena sp. CCNP1317
CGTCCTTCTCGTACTCGACCGCTTCCTGCGTCTCAGCCATATTCACTTTCACCTCGGTGACGGATTCTGGGAGTTTCCCGGTAGCGGCGGATACGAAACCGGATTCCGGAACCGGAGTTCAGCCCGGTAGCTGAAACGAATTGAGCGCCGCAGTGCTTCCCGGCTCGGCGATTTCGGGGAAACGTTTGCCCGGCATCAGGGCGACGTCGAAGATCTCCTGGACCTGCTCCTCGAACCGGATGAAGCCGACCGTGTTGCCGGTGTCGATGTCGACGATCCAGACACCGCACTCGAGCTCGTCGGCACGCTCCGAGATCGGCAGCCCGCCGAATGTGGCGGTCTCCCTGATCTGCGAAAGGCCGACGAAAGCGAGGTTGCCGGCGAATGAGAGCCCGCGGGTGAAGCCGGGAAGCTCGGCGACCGTGTCGAGGTAACCATGGCGGTTCACCCTGCAGAGTCCGCCGGTACCGGACTGGAGGACCCAGAGTTCGTCCCGGTGCCAGCGCGGTGAATGCGGCATCGAGATGTGTTCGACCACCGGCTCCGCCTTCTGGATGTCGAAGAGCACACCGCCGGACGCTTTGTGGTTGCGCCAGCCACCCGGTTCGTTCGAGGTGCCGAGCATCGTCACGTATCGCGGGGCACCGTCCCTGAGCGCAAGACCGTTCAGGTGGCAGCG
>NZ_JAYGIF010000186.1:0-675 GCF_034931345.1 Pseudanabaena sp. CCNP1317
AGTGCGTGTGGGCGTGCATGGCCGCGATTGTAGACGCCCCCTCGATCCGGCCCGCGAACGCGGGCGCCGGTTCACTCAGCCCTGACGGCGTTCACGAGCGTGCCCAGGTCGACGGAATCACCGGTGATCGAGACGCGGACCTCGTCGCCCGGCCTCAGGAACCGGGGCGGGTTCCGCCCGGCGCCCACGCCCGAGGGCGTGCCCGTCAGGATCACGGTGCCGGGAAGCAGCGTCGTCCCCCGCGAGAGTTCCGCGATGAGCGTCGCGACCGGGAACAGCATGTCCGCCGTGCTGCCGTCCTGCATCACCTCGCCCGAAACCATCGTCGTGAGGCGCAGCGCCTGGGGGTCGGGAACCTCGCCCGCGGGCGTGATCGTCGGCCCAAGGGGGCAGAACGAATCGAACGACTTGCCCCGGCTGAACTGCCCGCCCGCGCCCTCTTTCTGCCACCACCGCGCGGAGACATCGTTCGCGCAGCAGTACCCGAGCACGACATCCATCGCGCGTTCGATGGGCACATCGCGCGCCGGCTCGCCGATCACCACCGCGAGTTCGCCCTCGAAGTCCACTTGGCCGCTCGCGCTCATGGCGCCGCCCGTCGCGGAATCTTCACACGCGGCGGGGATGACGATCGGCCTGCCGCTCATCGTCAGCGAGCCGGGATACTTCAGGAAG
>NZ_JAYGIF010000187.1:0-639 GCF_034931345.1 Pseudanabaena sp. CCNP1317
GCCAATCAGCAATTTCATTGAGACGGATTTTGTCGCCATTGCCGAAGATGATGAAGGACTGATCGGGAGAGCCAACATTAAATTCGGCATGGGTGGCAAGGTGGAGAATATTATGGTTTTTAAATTTGGACTCGATCGCTTTACGACTAAATTGTTCTTCGATGAGGGTGACTGAGTTTTGGAAAGAGTTGGCGATCGCTTGGACTTCACTAACGGTTGCGGGTAAGGCTGTTTGTCCAAACCTGCGATCGCCTGCTTTCCCGCCAAAGGCTCCTGCGAGGATGTTGGGTGCGTTTTGGGGTTGTGGTGTAAAGTCGGAAAGGGTATAGGCGATGAGGTTACTAATCTGGTATTTCTCAACTAACAATTGTCTACCGTCATAGAGTGCAGCGATGGGGATGTAGCGCAGTTGTCCATCGGGTGCATAGAGGATTGTTTTGGCGTTGAGTTGGGCGAGTTCGGCTTCGATGGGTTTAATCAGGAGGTTATAGAGTTGGAGTGATGGCTCTCTAAAGTCTTCGGAACTAGGATCAAGGAGTCCTACTCTATAGTCCCTAATTAGGGTTTCTAGTTGGTCTTTGGAGATTGTGGTGGTGCGGCGGATGGGGAGGTTGTTGGGGGCAAAGAGGATGATTTCGA
>NZ_JAYGIF010000188.1:0-633 GCF_034931345.1 Pseudanabaena sp. CCNP1317
TTCGTGTACGAGTGCACCGTGAGCATGTTGCCCTTCACGATGCCGAGCTTCTCGTGCAGCACCTTCGCGACCGGCGCGAGGCAGTTCGTCGTGCAGCTCGCGTTCGAGACCACCACGTGCTTGGCCGGATCGTAGCCGTCGGTGTTGATGCCGACGCAGAACGTCGCGTCGACGTCGTCCTTGCCCGGCGCGCTGATGATCACGCGCTTCGCGCCCGCTTCCACGTGCGCGATCGCGGTCGACTTGCCACGGAAGATGCCCGTGCACTCGAGGATGATCTCCGCCCCGAGATCCTTCCACGGAAGCTTCTTCGGGTCGCGCTCCGACGTCGTCGCGATCGTCTTGTCGCCGACCTGCAGCCCGCCCTGCACCGCCTTCACTGGCTGCGAGAAGCGGCGGTGAACGGAGTCAAACGCGAGCAGGTGCGCGAGCGTCTCGTCGTCGGTGAGATCGTTGATGCCGACGATCTCCAGCTCGCTCTTGGGGTTGGCGAGGATCGCACGCGCGACACAGCGACCGATGCGACCAAAACCGTTGATTCCGATCTTCGTGGCCATGGGTGGCCCTCCCTCCGAGACGGTTGTTCCGAGTTGCGCGGGCCATTCCCACGCATCGCCCCCGAGGCACTCCTCG